>JAOUGG010000067.1 GCA_029857855.1 Acidimicrobiia bacterium
TATCGCCCGCCGCTCACCTGGCCCGTTTCTGGCGGATCAGCCGAGCGCGGCGATGACGTCGGGCGGCGCCTGGACCAGCTCGATCAGCACACCTTCACCCGACAGTGGGAATTCGTCATTGCCCTTCGGGTGAATGAAGACGATGTCGTGGCCGGCTCCACCCCGTCGGATACCGCCCGGCGTAAACCGCATGCCCTGCTCGGTCAGCCACCCGACGGCGGAGGCAAGATCGTCGACCCACAGGCCGATGTGGTTGAGCGTGGGTTCGTGGACCTTGGGCCTCGACCCGGGGTCGAGCGGCTGCATCAGGTCGATCTCGACGGCATGGACCCCGTCGCCCAGGCGCAGGATGTCCTCCTGCACGTTCTCCGCCGCGCTGGTGTAGTCGCCGACCTTCGTCACGCCGAAGGTGTCGACCCACAGTGAGCTGAGTGCAGCCAGGTCGAGACCGCCGATGGCGATCTGCTGCAGGCCGAGGATCTTGAACGGTCGATCGCTCATGGCCGGTCATGGTAGTGGCGAGGTCCGGGATCGGATGGATCCGGAGGCGGGCGGCCTGTGACTCCGCCGGTCGGCACCCGATACGAAGCCGATCGTGACGCCAGGGGTAGATTGGGCTACGAACGCTCAAGCCCGAACGCTCACTCGTCCCGCATCTCAGGAGAACCCTACGTGGCTCACGACGATAACACCGCGACTTCCGAGCCGCCCCTGCGCCGCCTCGATCACAAACTGGGTCGGGTCCTCGACGGCAGCTATACGAACCACGACTTCATCATCGCCGACGCCAAGGACGCCGACATGGCCTACGGTGTCACCGCCGCCGGTGCCCGACCCGAGGCCTACATCCCGGTCGGCGATGCCGGGCCGGGTCGGTACCGCACTCGGGCGGAGTACCTCGATGCCATGCGGGCGTTGATCGGGCAGGGCGAAATCGACATCCTGCTCACATCGGCGTCGAACGGCGAGCGGCTTGCCGACGGTGGCGATCTCGCCCGCGACCCCGACCTCACGCTCGCCGTGCGGGCCAACGACACGACCGACATCTGGAACCAGCGGGGGTCCCAATACGCCGCGCTCCCGTCGCTGCCGTTCCGCACCGCCGACCTGAACGCCGTCCGGCCGTTCTGCGATCTGGTCCTCTACTCGATCACGTTCAACAACGATCTCGACCTCGACCGCAGCGCACTCGACGAGTACTCCCGCTTCCGTGCCGACGCCGCAGCCCTCGGGCTCCGCCACTTCCTGGAGGTCTTCAACCCCAACGCCGCTGAACGGCTCGACCCGAAGCACACCGGATCGTTCGTCAACGACTCCATTGTGCGAGCGCTCGCCGGCGTGACCTCGAAGCACCGACCGCTGTTCCTGAAGATGGCCTACAACGGACCGGACGCACTCACCGAATTGGCCGAACACGATCCGACGCTCGTGATCGGCATCCTCGGCGGTTCGGCCGGCACCACCCGCGACACCTTCGAGCTGTTGCATCAGGCCGAACATTGCGGTGCCCGGGTCGCCCTGTTCGGCCGGAAGATCCAGCGGAGCGAGTCACAGCTCGACCTGGTCCGCCACATGCGGCTCGTCCTCCAGGAGGAGCTGAGTCCGGCCGACGCCGTGCGTTCCTACCACGAGACGCTGGCCGCGTCCGGTCTGTCGCCGTTCCGTTCCCTGGAGGACGATCTGGAGATCACCGAGCCGGTTCTCCGGGAGGCCTAGTTCGGTGATCGACACCTCGGAGCACATCGGAGCCGGGGGAGCGGCCGAGCTGCGGGGCATCGCGTCGGTCGGCTGCGCGGTCGTCGACATCGCCAAGGTCATCGACCACTATCCAGAACCGAATCACCTGGCGTTGATCGCCGAGGTCGCACTCAGTACCGGCGGGCCGGCGCTGAACATGGCGGTCAACCTGCGCCAGCTCGGCGCCGACTACCCGGTGTGGTTTCACGGAGCCGTCGGCGACGACGAACACGGCCGGTTCCTGCTCGCCGAATGTGATCGCCTCGGCATCGACCGGACCGGACTGCTGACGAAACCCGATGTGGCCACGTCGTTCACCGACGTCTTTCTCGAACGCCACGGCGGGCGCCGCACCATGTTCTTCCACCCCGGGGCGAACGACGCCTACACCTCGGTCGGTGCGGCGATCGAGCAGTCTGGAGCGCGGATTCTCCACACCGGATCACCGGGGGCTCTGAAGCTGATGGACACGCCGATCGCCGGCGACGAGACCGGATGGTCCCGGCTCCTGGCCCGAGCACAGGCGGCCGGTCTCCATACCAACATGGAGCTCATCGACCTGGACGACGGGTTGACGCGAACCCTTGTCGGCCCCTGTCTGCCCCATCTCAGCAGCATCGTCATCAACGAGCTGGAGGCGGGGACGCTCACCGGCATCCACGCGCCGAGTCCAGACGCTGACGGACCGGTCGACTGGGTGACGCTCGAGACCATGGCCCGTCGGCTGGTCGAGCTGGGAGTGTCGACGCTGGCCGTCGTGCATTTCCCGGCCGGTGCGGTCGCCGCCGCACCCGATGGTCGCACGTGGCGCCAGGGTTCGGTCCGGCTGCCGTCCGATCGGGTTCGGAGCGCCGTCGGTGCCGGCGACGCCTTCGCCGCCGGCGTGATCCACGGCATTCACGAGGGCTGGGCCGTCCCGGATTGTCTGCGACTCGCCGTCGCGTCGGCCGCGGCCTGCGTGCAGGAGGCCCACACGTCGGCCGGTATCAAGCCGGTCGACACCTGTCTGGCCGACGCCGACGAACTCGGCTACCGCCCCACCACAGCCTGACCCACACCCCATGATTCAACCCTTCGGGGTTGGCGCTGCTACAGGGCCGCGATCACCTCGGCGGCGAAGCGCTCGTAGGCTTCCCGCCGCTCGGCCGGCGAGTGTCCGAGCGTGGCGCTCAACAGGATGAACTCGTCGAATCCGGCTGAGGCGTAGGCGCCGAGCTCGTCGACCAGCTGCGCCGGGGTGCCGACGAGCGACCGCTCCAGGTCGACCTTGTTGCGCCGCTCGGCCAACGCCTGTTCGTCGTCGCTCATGAACACCAGCGCCTGCGACGAGGTGCGGACCGTGGCCGGATCGGTGCCGACCGCCTCGCACGCCTCGACGAAACGGGCCCGCTGCTTGGCCGCCAACTCGGGCGCTCCCCAGGCGTTCCACTCATCGGCCCAGCGGGCGGTGATCCGCATCATCCTCGAACCGGCGGTTCCCACCAGGATCGGCAGCTTGTCCTGCACCGGGTGGGGTTCGCAGGGGGCGTCGGTGATGGTGTAGTGCTTGCCGTCGAAGTCGGTGCGTTCGTTGTCGAGGAGCGAGCGCACGATCTGGATTCCCTCTTCGAATCGATCGACGCGGGTCTTCGGCGGTTCGAGGTCGATGCCGTAGGCGGCGTGCTCGTTGACCTGCCAGCCGGCGCCCAGGCCGAGCACGAAGCGGCCACCCGAGATGTGATCGATGGTCGACGACCGGTTGGCCAGCAGCGCCGGATGATGAACCGACGTCGGCGAGACCAGCGGGCCGAGCCGAACCCGTTCGGTCAGCGCGGCCAGACCGGCCAGAACCGCCCAGGCCTCATGACTGTCACCCTCGATCGGCTCGCCGGATGGGGTGTTGGGCATGTAGTGGTCGGCGAACCAGACCGACGACCACGCCGGGTCGCCGTCGGCGAGCCGGGCCAGATCGACCATCTCGTCCCAACCGAGCTGGTTGTGAATCCACATCGACACCTGCATGGGATGGTCCTTTGTTTGGGGAGGTCGGCGCGATCGCCTGGGGAGGTCGGTCAGAGACGATGGATCGAGAACACGGGAATGACCCGTGGCGCCGCCGACTCGACGTATTCGCCGAACTGGGGCATGATCTCGGCCTGGCGCCGTAGGGCGGCCTGGCCCTCCGCCTGGGGCAGCTCCTCGAGGCGGCCGGTGAACGACTCCGATCCGTACTCCACGTTGATCTCGGGGTGGGCCTTCAGATTGTGATACCAGTCGGGGTTGGTCGGCGCCCCCGCCTTGGAGGCGAAGACGTACATGTCGTCGCCTTCCACCAGGGCCACCAGCGGGGTCTCCCGGATCTGCCCCGACTTCGCACCGATGGTGCTGAGGATGACCAGCGGGGCGCCGCCGAACTGCTCGACCTTGCCGTCGTTGGCCCGGAATTCCTCGATGACCTTCGTGTTCCAATCGCTCATGGCGACCAACCCTAACAGGGTGAGGGGGACCCGAAGTAGGCTGGGCGCCATGCTGACTCTGGTTCGACGAGTGGTTGCCGCCATGGGCTTGACGGGCCTGATCGCCACGCTGTTCCGTTTGCGGGGTCGGGGAGGCGTCCCGCCTCAGACGGGCGGCTGGCGCGAGCTGACAGAAGCCGAGCTGGTCGATTTCCTGGCCACCACCGACGCAGGCGGCGATGCGGCGGCGAACGGCGCGGCCCGGGATCCCAGCGTCGACCAATGAGCCCGACCATTGCGGTCGCCGGTCTCGGAACGACCGGCAGCCATGTCGTCCGCCACCTCGTCGACGAGTTGTCGCCACCACTCAGGCTGCGGCTCCACGACTCCGACCCCGACGCACAGAACCGGGCCGGTCGGCTGGTGGGGGAGCGGGCTCCCGTCGAGTTCGGTTCGGTGCTGGGCGATCGTCCACCCGAGGTTGCCATCCTCGCCATACCCTGCGGCGACCACGCGTCGCTGGCCTCCGACCTGTTGGCGGCAGGTAGCCACGTGGTATCGATCTCGGACTCACCGGACGACATCGATGCCCTGCTCGAACTCGGCGATCTCGCCCATCGGGTCGGGCGGTCGCTGGTGGTCGGCGCCGGCCTGGCGCCCGGGCTCGGGTGCCTCCTGGCCCGTCATGCCGGGAACCAGTTGGACGCCGTCGACTCGATCAACATCGCCAAGGCCGGCACCGCCGGTCCGGCCTGCGCCCGCCAGCACCACCAGGCTCTCAAACAGCCGGGCCGCGACTGGATGGGTTCCGGGTGGGAGTTGCGGGCGGGCGGCTCCGGCCGTGATCTGGCCTGGTTCCCCGAGCCGATCGGTGCTCGCGACTGTTACCGGGGCGCGCTGGGCAGCCCGATATTGCTCCACCGGACCTACCCCGAGGCCGAACGCCTCTCGGCCCGGGTGTCGGCCACCCGCCGTGATCGGCTGACCTCACGACTTCCGATGCTGCGCAAACCCCACCAGGACGGCGGCCCGGGAGCGGTTCGAGCCGAGGTCCGGGGATGGCGCAACGGGCGGGTCGAGACGATCGTCTACGCGGTCGCCGCCTACCCGTCGGTCGTGGCCGCCGCGGTGGCCGCGGTGGTCGCACTGCGCCTGACGGCCGGCCAGGGCCCGGTCGGCGCGTCCGGCTTGAGCGAGTGGGACGACGTGAACCTGCTGCTCGCTGACCTCCATCGCCGCGGCGTCCCGTTCTGGGTCTTCAACGGCGCTGTCGGCTGATCCGCTCGAATCGGTCTGCTCAAGTTGGCCGTCGATCTGGTCGACATCTCGGCCGGAGAACTTTTCGCGGATTTCGCTAAAGGTTTCACCCGATTCTGTCGAGAACCCTTTTTGTCATGGAGGACTATGTGCGACGGGACGGAGCCCGCCGCTGCGAGTTTCGGCTATCGACGGCCGAAACTCCCCCCAGTCGCAGCACGTTGAGAATTTCAACTGCCAAGAACATCAACGAAGGGTGAGATCAACCAATGGGTGACACAACTCGAGTATCGGGAAAACAGCGGGAGGAGCTCAACGCTCGCATCGAAGCGAACCTGCCGCTGGTGAAGCACGTCGTCTACCAGGTGGCCGTGCACTTTCCCCGCCACGTCGACCGCGAAGAACTGGCCCGAGCCGGAGCGCTCGGTCTGGTCGAAGCGGCCCGCCGCTACGACGAGAGTCGAGGAGTGCCGTTTGAACGTTTCGCCGCACAGCGAATCCGGGGAGCGATCCTCGATTCGGTCCGGGCCGCCGACTGGGCGCCCCGCTCGGTGCGGCTGCTGGCCCGCCGGCTGGAGTCGGCCGAGCAGCATCTGGCCAGTGAACTCGGCCGGCTGCCCGATATCGACGAGACCGCCAAGGCTCTCGGTGTCAGCAAGGAGGAGCTGGCCCGGCTACGGGATCGGCTTTTCCGCTCCGTCGTGCTGGCGCTCGACCACGAGACCAGCGCCGACACCGACGAGGATCTGACGCTCGTCGACATCCTGAGCGACGACAACGCCGTCGAACCGTCGGAGGAGTTGGAGACCCGGGAGCTGCACAACTACCTGCGCGATGCGGTGAAGCTGCTTCCCGAGCGTCAGCGCCTGGTGATCGTCGGCTACTTCCTCGAGGGCAAGACCTCGAAGGAGCTGGCCCGGTTCCTCGGCGTGACCGAGTCCCGGGTGTCGCAGCTCCGCAGCGAGGCCCTGCGCAACCTGAAGCTGGGCATCGAGGCCCAGTACGACTCGTCGAACGACTATGAGCCGCCGGTCGGACGGGTGGCCAAACGACAGGCCGCCTACGTCGACCAGATCGGCGACGCCTCACAGTGGCGCAACCGCCTCGACTCCTGGGACGATGAATACGAGGTCCCCGAGGACCCGTTGCTCCCGCTCCGCCGGGTCGCCCTCACCTGACCAATCCCTGCCGTTCTGTGTGCGTCAGGTAGGACTCAGTACCGCCTGAGGTGCAAATTTTGGGTGGCCTGCCGTTCTGTGTGCGTCAGGTAGGACTCAGTTCCGCCTGAGGTGCAAATTTCGGGTGGCTAGAAGGTGGCGGCCGTTTGCCAGCGGTCGAGGAGTGTGGCGTCACCGTGGAGTTCGAGCCGGCTCGGGGGGAGTCGGCACCACACGAGGAGCAGCAGATCGGACGCCGAGCCCCGGGCCGCCACGTCGGACTTGACGTGAGCGTGCTCCCAGGCGATGTGGTCGGGATGGTAGGTGACCACCCACTCCCCATCGTCGACATCGGTGGCGTGGAGATGGACCGTCTCACCGTTGCCGGCCAGCACCTCGAACTGCATCCGGTTGGGAGCGAAGATCTCGAGCACCTCGTCGATCCCGTCGATGGCCTGGCGGGCGTCGATGGGGCTGGGGGTGGCGGTGGCCGACTCGGCGTCCCACCGGTGCATCGACGCCTCGTGAGCGATGCGACGCAACCACCACAGCGCGGGCTGGGGGCCGGTCCACGTCGGGTGGACGCTGTCGAGATCGATCTCCGACAGGGTCTTCTCCAGCTCGCCACCGCCCTCGGCCGTCCATTCGATCACCTCGGGACCGGGCGGCGGCTCCGGAACCGAGCCCCGATTGGGCGGACTGTCGGGATCGGCCAGCAGCGACATGTTGGCGAATCGATAGACCCATCCGGTGTGACCGACCACCGACTGCACCGTCCAGCCTTCGAGATGCGGGATCTCGACCCGCAGATCACGTTCATCGACCTGGGTGAGTCGGGCCGCCTCCACTCGGAATAGATGTTGGTAATCGGCTGCCGACAGTCGGGTCACACCCACCTCATTCAAGACGTTGGTTCGGATCTGCAATGACGAAGATCAAGCGTAGTCCCTGGGCCGACCGCTATCGAGGGTCCCGGCCGTGAGAGACCGAATCGATCCACCGATCGAGTTCGACCCACTGTTGACGCAGCCACTCCTCCCGACCCTGCGGATCGGCCGGCAGCTCGCTGCGGGGGTGAACCTGGTATCGGACCGTGACGGGGCGCCGCAGCGGAAGTCTCCGTCGGAAGCCCTGCAGATCGGCCATGTCTTCCAAGCCGACGTGGCCCAGGATGACGACGTCGGCATCGGGGCGGTGGCTCAGCAGCGCCAGTGTTCCGGCCGGCTTCGGCGGCAACAGATGATCGAGCTTCTCGGCGTAGGCCACGACGTCGGAGCCCAGCTCGCCGGACCCGGCCTTGCGCTCGAGCGACGCGAGTACCCGGGCGCGGTTGCGAGGCGTGGCATAGGTGCCCTCGGGGAAGATAACGAGCGCCGAATCGGGTAGCGCACCGGCGGCCAGGCGGGCGATGCCGTCGAGGTCGGCTTCAGTGCGGGAACCCCGGCCCACGAACTGGTTGCCCAGCCGCTTGCCGAAGATGTTGATGACCGGATCCCACAACAGCTCGTCCTTCAGGACGTAGTGGGCGTACCGCTTCAGGTGGCCGCAGATCAAAACGATCGGCAGCACGGCGTCGACCATCGACGCGTGGCGGCTCAACAGGATGAAGGACCCGGTCGGAATGTCCGACAGGTCGACGGGCTCGAAATCGACGCCGAGCAGGCGGTTGGCCCACTGCAGCAGTGAGGTGGCCCACCAGGCCTGCACCTCACGCTCGGCCGGAAGGCCGTTGCGGCGGCCAAGGCGTGACGCCATCGAGATCTCGACGGCCCGACCCACCCCAACCCACTGATGGACCAGGTAGACGACCCCGAAGAGGGCCAGACGCAGGGTCGGAAAACGCCAAAGGCGGCTGACCAGGTCAGCCGCCATGGTGAGCGGAATCCAGATCGGGGCCGTGATGACGGCCACCGGCAAGGCGATGCCGACGGAGGTGAGGCTGACCAGCCGCCGAAGCACAGCGTTCGCCTTGCCCGTGCCCGTTTCCGGCAAGGCCGGAAAGCTAGAGGCCCAGACCGGAGGTCGACGGCACGTTCAGCGTTCTTCTTTGAAGATGACGTGCTGGCGCACGACCGGATCGTACTTCTTCAGCTCGATCCGCTCGCGGCTGTTGACCTTGTTCTTGCGGGTCACGTACATGTAGCCGGTTCCGGCGGTGGACCTCAGCTTGATGATCGGACGCTTGTCGCTTGATTTTGCCATCAGACCTTCACCCCCCGTCGACGCATATCGGCAACGACGGACTCGATGCCCTTCTTGTTGATCGTCTTGATTCCCTTGGCCGAGACGGTCAGGGAAATCCAACGCTTCTCGCTGGGCAGCCAGAAACGCTGGGTCTGGATATTCGGGTTCCAGCGTCGGTTGGTGACTCGGTGCGAGTGGGAGACGCTCCTACCGAACGACGGCTTGCGGCCGGTCACCTGGCAGATCTTGGACATCGTGGGACCTCAGGACAATCTACAGAGCAATAACAGACGGTGTTCTCGCGCGGTTCCGGCGCCGTGTTCCCCGCCGAGTATTACGGCGGAGACCTCGTAGGGAACCATTCAAGGCTAGCGGCTTCGGTGCGGAGCACCTCGCTTCGAGTTTCGGCTATCGAGGGCCGAAACTCTCGAACGTGCCGTGCCGTAGCGACTTTTCAGTCAGCTCCCAAGGCTAGCGACCCGGGATAGAA
>JAOUGG010000734.1 GCA_029857855.1 Acidimicrobiia bacterium
ATTACCTGGGAGCGCTTCACGTATTCCTTCGGGGTCTCGACTTCGACGAGAATGCCTTCGCCACGGACGCCTTTGGCGAGGTTGGGCCGGGCAATCACTTCTTCGGTTCGGCACACACGCTTGCGAACTATGAGACCGCGTTCTACGAGAGCGAACTCTCGGATTCGCAGTCGTTCGAGAACTGGCACGACGCCGGCGAGGAGGATTCGGTCGTGCGGGCGAACCGGAAGTGGAAGCAGATACTCCGCGACTACGAGGACCCGGGCTTGGGTCACGATATCGACGAAGCGCTGACCGAGTTCGTGGCCACCCGCAAGGAGTCGATGCCCGACATCTGGCACTGAGTTCGACGGTCGAGGAACCCGCGGCGGATCGATCCGATCTCGTCCTCGGCGGGGATGGGGTTGACGATCGCGATTCCGGCGGTCAGGCCGAGCCGCCATGTGGCCGCTATCAAGGCGATGAGGTCGGAGAGGTCGTCGAGCATCATGGGTGATGGGTGACCGCTGATGGGTGAGTAGAACGCCGGGAAGTCGTCGGTCCCAAATGCCAGCACAGGTACACCGAGCGTTTCAAGTGTTTCGTAGGTTCGCTCCGCCCCTCGGTGGACACCGCCAAGTCCGCCGGTCACGAACACTCCGATCCGAGGGCGGCCGTCGAGGACTGCGATCGTGGCCGGGACGGCTGCGAGGCGAGCAGAGTGCCACCAACCGCCGGTCGATCCCAAACAATGTCGAACTCTTACCGGCTAGATACGACCTGGAAGTGCAGCCCGACTGCTGGCCAGTCGGGCCGTTCGCCCTAAGCTCCGTTCGGCGCTCGACAGCCTCGACCACCTTCGTCGGTTCACTACCGGGGTCATCCGAGTTGTATGACCGTGAGCAGGATTGGCCGGAATGATTGTTGCTGACGCTGGTTGGATCATCGCCTTGCGGGATCCGAAGGACGCTCACCACGAGGTCGCCGTCGACTCGAATCGAAGGTTGGGAACCGAAGCGGCGATTCTGCCGGCGGTTACCTTTGCTGAGTGTCTCGTCGGCCCGGCAAAGCTGGGTCTTCTTGAAAAGGCGGCAAGAGATCTCCGGGCGGCGTTCGAGATACACGAAGCTGATAGGGACTCCCCGATGCGATGGGCGTCGCTTCGGGCGTCCACTGGTTTGCGGCTGCCTGACGTCATTGTCCTTGAGGCTGCTGTGCACCGGGAGGCCAGAGGAATCGCAACATTCGATGATCGCTTGGCTTCGTGTTCGATTGACAGAGGATTTGAAGTGGTCGGCCCCGAGGTCATCTCATGATGAAGATGCTGGGAGCCGAAGTGGGAGCCATCGGCAATCGGCCGCGAACCTCGGCGGTTGTGGCCGGACTCAGGCGACCGAGCGAAGCGTGCGATCGGCCTCCAGCAGCCATCCCGAACCCGTTGCTCAGCCTTTGAAGGCGGGGGAGCCCACCAGGCGCTCGGACACCTCCGCCCAGTAATGTAGCGGGATTCGGTCGCTGCCCGGTGCGACCGGAGGGCTGCTGCCAGCCAATCTGCCAACGGGGATAGGCCGGTCTTCGGGTCGTCGTCGCAGTGCGGAGACCGTGATCGCCATCGTGGCCCACAGTGTGAGCGATCAGTGATTCTCGCGTTCTGCGATGAGGCGGTCTCAAGGGGTGGTGGCAGAAAGCTGGGCGAGACGCTGCTCTGGTGTGAGCCATTCGAGTATCTGTCGAGGACGAGTGTTCAACCGGTGCGCTGCGAAGTCAAGGTCGTAGGCAGTGACGCCGGCGAGGGTCTCGCCCCTGGGGAAATACTGGCGGAGTAGACGCCGTCGACGAGGGTTACGCCGACGAGCGGTATCGGCCAAGCGCCGCCCGGCGATTCGGGATCGGTCTGCTCCAGGGCGCAATGCGGTTCCGCCTGGGTCGACGGTTCGACGACCCGACGTCGGGTTTGATCGCCGCCAATGCCAAGGCGATGCCCGTCCTCGCCCAGCCCTACGCGAGCGGTGCCCCGGAGGTCGAGGCCCTGCTCCGGCTTCGAGCGGAGGGCTTGCGGGTCGAGGAGATCGCTGTGGACATGCGGCCGCGAGCGGGTGGGGAGTCCAAGCTGCAGGGGAAGAAGGCGATCACGCTCGTGGCGACGGTGATCGCGACGCTCGTGCTGTTCGACGTCCGTCGTCGCCGTCGATCGTGACGACCGCATCATCGGCTCGGCTGGTGGTGGTACTCGGCTACAGCGGCCGTCGAGATCGTGGGCTGCACCCCATCTGCGCCGGCCGAGTCGCCCACGCGGCCTCGGTGGCACAGCCGAACGACGTCGTCCTGCTCTCGGGTTGGGCTCGGACGGCGCGTGTCCGGCCCGAAGCCGAGCTGATGGCGGAGGCTTGGACAGGAGCTTGTCGCGAGTTGGTCCTCGACCCCGACGCTCGCCATACGGTCGGCAACGCCGTGAACGCGCTCGACGATCTGGTACGCACGGGCTCGGACATCGTCGTGATCGTCACGTCCGGCTGGCATGCGCCAAGGGCACGGGCCATCTTCGCACTGGTGTTTCGCGGGATGGGTGCACGAGTGGCGTCTTCCTCACCGGTCGAGGACGCGGATCTCCGTCGACTCGCCGGCGAGGCCCCGAGGTGGGCCCTCGTCCCGTTCCAGGTTCTGGCTGCCCGACGCAGACGCAACGTCGACCAGCTCTGAGCGGCGACCCCCTGACGGCCGACGG
>JAOUGG010000733.1 GCA_029857855.1 Acidimicrobiia bacterium
CTCTCGGGCGGGCAGCGGCGGCGCCTCGAAGTGGCCTGCGGGCTCGTCGGCCATCCCGAGGTGCTCTTTCTCGACGAGCCGACCACCGGCCTCGATCCGGAGGCCCGCCGTCGTATGTGGGAGATCATCGCCGCGGTGAAGGACCACGGCACCACGGTGCTATTGACCACCCACTACCTCGACGAGGCGGAGGCGCTGGCCGATCGCATCGGCATCCTGCTCGGGGGTCGCCTTCGGGAGGTGGCTGACCCGACCCGGATCGGCGGACGCTCCGAGGCCCTGGCCACCGTTCGCTACGTCCCCCACGACGGCGGCAACGACGGCGAACCGGTCGTCGTCACCACCGAGCAGCCGGCGACTGTGGTTGCGGACCTGGTGGCCCGCCACGGCGAGCTGCGGGAGTTGACCGTCACCCGACCGTCGCTCGAGGACGTCTATCTCGACCTGATCGCCCGCTGGAACACCAATCAACTCACCAACACCGATCACGACCACGCCTACCAGACCGATCCGATGCGCAGGGAGATGCAGTCATGACCGCCGTCGTCGTCACCACCGACACAACGTCAACCGCCCAGCCGTCGCTCTGGCGGGCCTCCGTGTACCGCTACAAGATCGAGCTCCGCACGTTCCGTCGAGTGCGCGACGAGGTCATCTTCACCTTTCTCCTACCGGTGGCTCTACTGATCCTCTTCGCTTCCACCTTCGGTGGAGAGATCGAGAACACCGGTGTCGACGTCAGTCAGTACTTCGTGGCCGGCATGCTGGCCGCCACCGGGATCACCGTCGGCTTCCAGAGCCTCGCCGCCCAGATCGCGCTCGAACAGTCCGACGGCACGCTCAAACGGCTGGCCGGAACGCCGATGCCGAAGACGGCCTACATGGCGGGCAAGATCGGGATGGTCGTGACCGTGGCCGTCGGGCAGACGATCGCCATGTTCGCAGTCGGTCTGGCCCTCTTCAACGTCTCGCTGCCACACGCCCGCGGCTGGCTGATCCTCGTCTCGGCGCTCGCCCTCAACCTCGCCATCTGGACGATGCTGGGGCTCGCCTTCAGCCGCCTGATCTCCAACCCACGGGCCGGCGGGGCGGTCGTCGTGCCCCCGACGCTCATCCTCCAGTTCATCTCCGGCGTCTACATCCCCTTCACCGAGATTCCCGAATGGCTGCAGTCGATCGCCTCGATCTTCCCCCTCCGGTGGGCCGCCCTCGGGCTTCGTCAGGCGCTGCTCCCCGACAGCTTTGCTCGTGTCGAGCCGGGCGGCACCTGGCAGACCGGACAGATGTACCTCATACTCGGCAACTGGCTTCTTGTCTCGGCCGTGCTGACCGCCGTATTCTTCCGGTGGAGAGGCAGGGAGTAGATTGAGCGAGGAGACCGGGACCAACGTCGACGGCACCGACCGGCTGGAGCGGTTACACGGACGCGGTTGGATTCTCCTGTTGTGGTTGACCGGAGCCGTCGCCGCCGTCGTTTCGGGTCGTCCCCGGTTCTTCGACGGGCCGCTCGACACGGCGTTGTTCGTCGGGGCGGTGGCGGTTCTCCTCATCGGCGGATCGCTGGTGTTCACGCAGACCGCACTCCGTGTCCGCTGGGGCCGTCTGGCTGCCGCCGGCGTCGCCCTCACCGCATGGACGGTTTTGATGATGGTCGACGACCGCTGGTCGATCGCCACGTTCGCCATCTACGCCCTCTGCTACTCGTTTGGCAGGCGTCTAAGCCTGCTGATGGCGGCCTATGTCTCGATCGTCTGGGCGGCGGCCATGCTCCGGTTGAACGCCCCGGTGTGGGTGGTGGTCATGCCGCTCGGCGTGTTCACGGTGAGCTCGATCCTGGCCGTGACCATCGAGCGGATCTCGGAGCTGAACGAACGCAAGTCGGAGCTGATCTCGGAGCTGCGGGCCACCCAACGAGAGCTGGTCGACGCCGAGCGGACCAAAGGGGTGCTGGCCGAGCGCACCAGGATGGCGGCCGAGATCCACGACACGCTGGCCCAGGGCTTCACCTCGATCGTGCTGTTGAGCAGGGCCGGTATACGGTCCGGCGATGCAACGCAGGCACTCAAGTCGATCGAGGAGACCGCTCAGGAGAACCTGGCCGACGCCCGCCGGCTGATCGAAGCCATCCGGCCGCCCGAACTGGGGGCCGGGTCGCTGCCGATGGCGCTCGAACGGCAACTCGACTCGGTGCTGCCCGACGAGGTCGACCGGCACTTCGCGGTCGAAGGCGAACCGAGGGCGCTGAACGGTGCCGTCGAGGTGACGGTGCTGCGTGCCGCCCAGGAAGCGTTGTTGAACATACGCACCCATGCCCGGGCCGACCGGGTCGACATGGTGCTGCGGTTCTCCGAGGAGTCGGTGACCCTCGACGTGCGTGACAACGGTGTCGGCTTCACCGCCGGCGAGGTGGCAGACCGCGGTGACTTGACCGGCGGGCAGGGCTTGGCACTTTTGCGGCGTCGGGCGGAGTCACTGTCGGGCCGGCTCGACCTCGGGCCCGGCGGAAGCAACGGCACATCGCGGGGCGCCGGTCGGGGATCCCATGTCTCGCTGACGCTGCCGGTGATCGGGTCCTGATGGTCGAGCTCGAATCCTCGATCTCGCTGGTCGTCGTCGACGATCATCCCGTCGTCCGCCAAGGGCTGGTCGCCTTGTTGGGAGCGGAGCCCGATATCGAGATCCTCGGCCAGGCGGCCAACGGCTC
>JAOUGG010000735.1 GCA_029857855.1 Acidimicrobiia bacterium
ACCGATGACGGCGAACGCCGACCAGAAGCCGGGAGCCAGACCGAAGGCGATCACCCCGAGACCGAACCCGAGCCCGCCGAGGATCATGGCGATCTTGGCCCGGCTGGAGTTGGCCCGGCTGGCCAACGGGATCGACACCGCGACGGCGCCGAGTGCGCTGGCCGAGCTGATGTAGCCGACATAGGTGTCGTCGAGTCCGAAGACGCCCTCGATCATGGCCGGATAGAACGCCACGTAGTTGAAGCCGAACATCACGATGAAGAACGAGCTCAACACGAGGCGGCGCAGCGGCGGCTTGGCCGCCACGTAGCGGACGCCCTCGATCATCTCGGCCCATGGGTTGAAGGGGATGGTGTCGGCTGCGTCGACGGTGCCGTCGGCCACCTGGGCCGCTTCGATGGCCCGTGTCCCGGGCACGTTCGGCAGGCGAAGCAGGACCACCATGGCCACGACCGCCGTCGCTCCCGCTGCCAGATAGGCGCCGCCGATCCCGAACAGCGCCCACCCCGCCAGCACCCCGGCCAGCGATGGGGCGAAGATACGGGTTCCGTTCATGGAGAGTAGCGACAGGGCGATGGCGTTGCCGAGCTGATCCCGCCCGACCAGATCAGCCGAGAACGCAACCCGAGCCGGACCGAAGAATCCAAAGGCCGCCCCCTGGGCGACGGCGGCCACCATCAGCATCCAGAATTCGGCGATGTCGAGCAGCACCATCACACCCATGAAGACGGCAAAGATCGTGATGACGAGCTGGGCCAGCACCAGGATGAGCCGTTTCGAATAACGATCGGAGGCGACGCCGCCGAGTGGCGTGGCGATCAGCAGGCTCACGCCGAAACAGAGGTAAACGAGTCCGAGCGCACCCTCCCGCTCGGTGAGATCCCAGGCCAGAAGTCCGCGTAACAGGAACTGCATCTGGACGGACATGAACGTGAACAGCCCGCCCCACCACAGTGTTCGATAGGCCGGGATACGGAGCGAGCTGAACGCCTCTCCGCGACTGGATGAGGGCGACGGACCCCCCACGGGGCGGCGCTCGGAACGGAAGAACATACTTAGAAAGTCTAACTTGTTTACCCGGAGGCGGCAAAGCACTTCGGCTAGAGATAACTCGCTTCGATGTACCACTGACGACGTTCGATGACCAGAAGATGAGCCGACGAGTCGTCGAGCACCATCTGCATCCGAGCCCGCCGCCGCTGCGTCAGCGGGTCCCACCATCGCTCCTCGGCCGGCCACGGCCCGGCCCACCGGCTCACCGTCCGCCAACCCTTTTCGGTCCGGATCCGATGGGGGCGGCCACTCAACTCACCGCGACCGCTGACCGCCACCGGCCCGCCACGCTCGTCGACCAGATCGACCGGCAGCGGATCGGGGTGAACCCGAAGCGGTGACGGCGGAGGAATGCGGCCGGGCCAGGGCTCGACCGCCCAATCGGGCGCGGCGGCGGGCCGAGCCTCGGTCAGGTCCACTGCCGCCGCCGGGACCATTCGCAACTGCTCCCCGGCCGACAGCCCGCCTTTGAATTCTGGCACGGTCAATCCGTCGGCACCCAGGATGGCCTGCAGCCGGGCCACCACCCTGGCCACGTCCTCGGTCCGTCCTCGGTCCGCCCCCCAGAATCCCAGTTGACGGCCGGTGGCGGGAACCACCTCGTCGGGCACGATGGTCAACCGCAGGATGCCCGACGACGGACGGCTGGCTGCGGTCTGATGCAACCATCCGTCGAGTTGCCAGCGTGCCCGATCGGCCACCGCGGCCGCCGACAGTGTTCCCTGGTGACGCCATAGCCGCAACTGGCGTTCACCGGTTTCGGTCTCGGCCTCGATCGCCACTCGTGTGCAGGACAACCCACGGTTCGCCAGGTTGGCGTGCAGCTCCTCGGCCAGCGTTTTGATGACGAATGCGCAGCGCTCGATGACCTCGGCCGGGGGCTCGAAGGTCCAGCTCACGGCCAGGTCGGGGGCGGGACGCCGGAGATCGGGGGGGTGGTCGTCGAGCCCGCGGGCCAACCGGTGGGCCAGCAGGCCGTCACGACCGAACCGGTCGACGACGTCAGCGGCGGCCAATCGGGCGAACAGGCCAAGGGAGTCGAGCCCGAGGCGAACCAGCACGTCGGCCAGATCCGGCATTTCGAGAGTGGTGACGGGCATCGGGGCGAGAAAGTCGCCGCTGGCCCCGGGTGGGACCACACCGATCACCGCCGTGTCATCCACCACCGCGAGGTTGACACCTTCCGAGTACCGGCCATCGGGTCGGCAGCGGGCGGCCAGCCGGGCGGCGAACACCCCGTCGGCAAGGGCCACCCGCACCTGCCCCCGGCGGGACAGTTGCGGGGTGACCGCATCGACCACGGCCCGGGCCATAGCCTCCTCACCACCGAAGAAGCGGACGGGTCCCCGGGTCGGGAAACCGACCAGACCGGCTCCGGTCACCTCGACCCGAGGGGTGATGGCGTCGAGCGCGGCCACCACCGGTTCGAACAGACGGTTCTCCCGGTCGACGTCACGGTCGAGGAGGGCCAGATCGGGGCAGCGCCCCTGGGCCTCCCGACGGCGCTGCCCGGCTCGCACTCCCTCCTCCCGGGCCGCCGGCGAGGTGGCCACCACCCGGTTGGCCACCAGCACTACGGCCGGTTCGTCGGGCGGCACCCCCCAGGAGACAATGGGCCAGTCCGGACACCACACAACCACCATCCGGG
>JAOUGG010000736.1 GCA_029857855.1 Acidimicrobiia bacterium
CGCCGGCTCCACGGCGGCGGCTGACGGCTGTGGAGGCCTCGAAACCCGACAAGATCATCTTCCCGAAGCCGGGGTACACCAAGGCCGACCTGGTCGGCTACTACAACGCGGTCGCCGAGCACATGCTCCCGATGCTGCTCGAACGGCCGTTGACGCTGCACCGCTTCCCCAACGGGGTCGGGGCCAAGGGCTTCATGCAGAAGAACGTGGCCAAACACTTCCCCGAGTCGATCGAGCGGTTCGAGGTGCCGAAACAGGAGGGGGGCACCACCGTGTACCCGGTGGTCACCGAGGCGGAGCACATCCCGTGGCTGGCCAATCAGGGCACGATCACCTTCCACATCTGGACCTCGACGGTCCCGGATCGGCCGCCCGACTGGATGGTGCTCGACCTTGATCCGTCGCCCGCTTCGCGGGCGGCCGACGTGCACGAGGTAGCGCTCCTGGTGCGGGAGGTGTTGGCGGAGTTCGACCTCACCGCCCACCCAGTGGTGACCGGCTCGAAGGGCTTTCATCTCTGGCTGCGGTTGTCGGGCGACGACGACCATCACCGAGTGGCCGTGGCGAACCGGGCTCTGGCCGGGTTGGTCGCCGTACGTCATCCGGAGGTCGCCACCACCGAGTTCCTGAAGAAGGATCGTCGGGGGCGGGTGTTCGTCGACTGGCTCCGGGCCAATCGGGGGGCCACCGTTGTCGCGCCGTTCTCGCTGCGGGCCACCGCCAACGCGTCGGTTGCGGTTCCCGTCGACTGGGAGGAGGTGCCCGATGTGGCCCCGGATCGGTGGACGTTGGCCGACGTCGACGACATCCTCACCCGCCCGAATCTTCCCGAGCGGGCCGAGGCGGTGGCCCTTCCGGTCGACGACATCGTGGCAGCGGCCCGGGAGGCCGGCGTCGATCTCGACACTCCGTTCGACCGCTTCGGCCGCAAACGCTGACCCGGTTCGAAAGCCGGGTCAGAACGAGGCGGCGAGGTCGGCCACCGACCGGTCGGCGCCGGTATCGATCGGATCGCCGTGCCCGACGAGCAACGTGTTGAAGGTCAGTGCAGCCAGGTTCCGGATGCTGTCGCGGGCGCCGTCGGCGTCGGCGGTGAACTGAGCGGGCGGTTCCGCAGCCCGGCCACCGTCGATTGTGAGGGCGTCACCGGCAATGAGCAGGCCGGCGGTTCGGTCGATCGCCGACATCGACCCCGGCGTATGTCCTGGGGTGGCCAGCATCTCCATGCCGAACACGTCCTCGCCGCCGACCAGCCCGGTGACGTCGCCGTCGATACCGCCCAGATCGGCCTCGCCCGCGTACGCGTTGGCGTTGACCGCCATCGTGAGGACGTCGCCGATCGATCCAACGTGGTCGCCGTGATTGTGGGTGAGGATCACGCTCTCGACGTCGCTGTAGGTGAGCCCGAGGTCGGCGAGCGACTGACCGATCGTTTCGGCGCTACCGGCGGTGCCGGTGTCGATGATGGCCGCCCGGTTGCCCCTGGCCACGACGTATGCCGAGACGAACCCGAGGTTGGCCCGCGTCCATCGGAGCTCCGAGGTGTCACCGGCGGCCTCATCCGCTACGGCCGATTCGCTTGCCCCGCTCGAGTCGGACGCGGTCGCCGTGGTCGAGGTCGAGGTCGTCTCGTCGTCGGTCCCGCCCGTCGTCGACGCCGTCGTGCCGGACTCGTCGGTCGAATCGTCGGTCGAGCAGGCGGCGATCGCCACCGGTGTGAGCACGGCCAGGGCCAGTGCTCCGCCACCGAGGTCACCGAGGAAGGCCCGCCTGCTCCGGAGCCGGGGCAGTGGACGGATGATCAGCCCACCTCCGGGGTTCGACGAGTAATGATCGTGGGCGCGGTGATGACGGTGATGGCCGGACATGGCGCAACGGTACCGCAGCGGGCATAAAGCCTGGATCAACCGACGATCAACTCTCGCCAACGTCGGGCGGTGCTCAGAGGCTCAGTGCTCAGGTGATCAGCACCGGTGTGCCCAGCGGAACGCTGACCGCCAGTTTCTCGATGATGGAGTTCTCGATCCGGATGCAACCGTGGCTGACGTCGGTACCGAGTGACGACGGGTCGTTCGTGCCGTGCAAGCCGATGATGGCGGTGTCGGCTCCCCCGAAGGAATCCAGCACCTCACTGAACCCCGACAGCCCGAAGGCGAACGGCCCGTACGCACCGCCCGGGTCGGGCGGCGCCAGCAGTTCGAGCAGATAGAAGTCGCCGACCGGGGTCGGAGTCTCACCGTTGCCGATGGCGACCTCCGTCTCGAGCCACAGCGAGTTCTGGTTGAATACCCGCAGCGAGTAGGAGGCGCGATCGACCTCGATCCGGAACGGATTGTTGCTCAGGGCGACATCGGCCCGCCGGACCCACCCGGTTGTGCCGTTCGGTTGGACGGGGAGATGGACCTGGAGCCACTCGCCGTCGGCCACTCCCCCGTCGACCGCCCGGAACACCAACGGCGATCCGACAGGCGTCGGGTTGGCGAACTGCTCGACGACGGCCGCCGACTCGTCGGGCTCGACGTGGGCCGTGACCGACGGGGAGACGGCCGAGGCGACCACGGTGAACGGTGGTGGCCCCGCCGCTTCCGCCGGGGATCCGCTCTCGCCCCCGTCGGCGGAGGTGTCGAACCCCTCGATCGACAGCTCGGCCGCTCCGGCCGGTGACGTCGACGTGGCCGACGCGTCGGCGCCGATCAACGT
>JAOUGG010000737.1 GCA_029857855.1 Acidimicrobiia bacterium
TCATCAACGACTGCAGCGACCGATACATCGCGACCCTCGAGTCGCTCGATTCCGAACTGGCCGATCGGGTCGCCACCGTCGACGAGGATCACCGAAAGCTCGTCACCAATCACGACGCCCTCGGCCGCTTCGCCGATCGCTACGGTTTCGAGATCATCGGCACGGTGCTGCCGTCGACGTCGTCGATGGCCCAGGCCAACCCCGCCGACCTGGAGGCGCTGGCCGATCTCATTGCCGCCGAGGACGTCCCGGCGATCTTCACCGAGGGTGGCCACGAGGGCGCCGACGCCGAGGCCCTCGCCGACCGGCTTGGCGTGGAGGCCGTGCGTCTGCAGACCGATGCGCTCGGACCGGAAGGCTCCGGATTCGAAACCTACGTGGATCTGATGCGAACCAACACCGACCTGATCGTCGCCGCCCTCGGCGGGGGAGAGTAGACGACGCCGATGGATCCCGTGACCGCTCCCGTCGACTGGTGGATCAGGCCCTTTGAGAGCGTGGTCATGCAACACGCGCTGCTCGCCGGGCTGCTCGTGGTGCTGACCACGTCGGTCGTCGGCACATGGGTCGTTCTGCGAGGCATGAGCTTCCTCGGTGACGCCCTGGCCCACGGTGTCCTTCCGGGGGTGGCCGTCGCGTTCATCCTGGGCGTGAGCACGACCGCCGGCGCGTTGGCGGCGGCAGTGCTGATGATCGGTGCTCTCACCCTGCTTCGTGAACGTTCACCGATGGCCGAGGACGTCTCGATCGGCGTGCTGTTCGTCGGCTTTCTCGCTTCCGCGGTGGTCATCCTGTCGAGTGGCTCGGACCGCTACATCGGTGATCTCAACCGGTTCCTGTTCGGGTCGATCCTGGCCATCGACCGTGTCGACCTGGCCCGTCAGGCCGCGGCCGCGGCGATCGTGCTGATCGGGGTGTTCGTGTTCCACCGCTCGTTCGTCACCCTGACCTTCGACCGGCAGCTGGCCCAGCTTCTCGGACTTCGCCCTCGCCTCGCCCACGGGGTGCTCCTGATACTGGTGATGGTCGCCATCGTCGCCTCCTTCGAAGCCGTCGGAAACCTCCTCGTGTTCGCCTTCCTGGTGGCCCCGCCGGCCACCGCCGCGCTGCTGGTGAAGCGGGTGCCGGTGATCATGGCCGTCTCCGTCGGCCTCGGCACGATCGCCGTGGTGTTCGGCCTGCTGATCGCCTATCACTACCGGACGGCTCCGGAGGCCACGATGGCCCTGGCCGCAGTGGTGTTGTTCCTGGCCGCGGTGGTGCTCGGTGCCGTTCGTGACCGCTCACCGAGCGGCCGGCCGGCGTTTTAGGACCAGATCCGGTCGGCCATCTCGACGACGTGGCTGAGCTTGGCCCACTGCTCGGTCTCGGTCAGTGCGTTGCCCTCGACGGTGCTGGCGAATCCGCACTGGGGGCTGAGGCAGAGCTGCTCCATCGGCACGAACTCGGCCGCCTCGCCGACCCGGCCGGCCAGATCGTCGTAGTCCTCCAGCTCCGGCCGTTTGCTGGTTATCAGCCCCAGCACCACGGTCTTGTTCGCCGGTACGTGACGGAGCGGGGCGAAGTCACCCGAACGCTCGTCGTCGTACTCGAGGAAGTAGGCGTCGACGTTGAGCTCGTTGAACAGTACCTCGGCCACCGGCTCGTAGCCGCCCTGGGCGAACCAGGTGCTGCGGTAGTTGCCGCGGCACAGGTGAACCCCGACGGTGAGATCGTCGGGACGGCCGTCGATCGCGTTGTTGATCAGCTCGGCGTAGGACCGAGGGAGTTCGTCGGGATCGTCGCCCCGTTCGACCGCACCGTCGCGCATGACGGGGTCGCAAAGGTAGGCGAGGTTGGTGTCGTCGAGCTGGATGTAGCGGCAGCCGGCCGCGTACAGGGCGTCGATCTCGGCCTTGTAGGCGGCGGCGAGATCGGTGAAGAAGATCTCAAGGTCGGGGTAGGCGTCGATGTCGATTCCGGCCCGGCCGCCCCGGAAATGGACCATCGTCGGCGAGGGAATCGAGACCTTCGGGGTCTTCGAGGTCACCGACGCGAGATACCGGTAGTCGTCGACCTGGATGTCGCGGACGTGGCGCAGGGGGCCCTCGACGGTCAACTTCGGCGGGGTCATGTGCACGGTGTCGGCCGAGTCGGAGCTGGAAGCGATGTTGCCGGTCACCACCACGCCGTCGAGCTGTTCCAGAAAGTCGAGATGGAACCAACCGCGGCGGAACTCGCCGTCGGTGATGGCCTGCATACCGGTTCCCTCCAGCTTGGCAACGGCATCGGCGATGGCGTCATCCTCGACATGGCGGAGTTCCTCGGCCGAGATATCGCCGGCCGCCCGCTTGGCCCGAGCATCGTGGACTCGCTCGGGCCGGAGAAGGCTGCCGACATGGTCGGCGCGGAACGGAGGGTCGATGCGGTTCACTGGGTACCCCTTGCTGCTGGTTGCGGCGCTGGATGACAGCGCCAAGAGTAGTCGTTGGGGCGACTTCCATCGACACCGCTACCGTGAAGTCGTGACCGAGCCCGACGCCTCCGTGGCCATATCACGCGCCGCTCATTTCCCCGTGGGGGCGTCGATCACATCGAGCGGTTGACCACCGACCTGCATCCCACCCTCACTCGCTTGCGGGCGAACGAGCCCGTGTCGTGGCTGCCGGCGCTCGGTGGCTGGCTCGTGACCGACCACCGAACCGCCATCGAGATTCT
>JAOUGG010000738.1 GCA_029857855.1 Acidimicrobiia bacterium
GAGCCGCTGGTGTGGATCGTGTCGACCATCCTCGGCGTGCTCGCCGTCGCCGGCTCGTTGACAGCGCTGTCCGGTTTCGTGTCCGGCCGACCGGTGGACCAGCGCATCGAGTCGGCAACCCCCGATCTGGTCGGACCGTCGACGGCCGAAGAACAAACGGAGGGATCGGCCTCATCGACAACGGCATCGTCGCTCGCCACGTCTTCGCTCGCCACGTCTTCGCCCGCGACGTCTTCGACGATGACCCACTCCGAATCCTCATCGGACTCGACGTCGACAGCCCCCGCTTCTTCCACAACCCAGCCGTCCGGAGCCTCGTCGACCCAATCCGACATCACGACGACCACGGTGGCGTCGACGTCCAACACCTCCTCGACGACGGTCCACACCGCCGATCACCCGACTTCGACCACTCCGGCAACATCGTCGACATCGTCGACATCGTCAACCGTGGCCTCCGGCGGCAGCGGCGACGATCACCACAGCGGAAGCAACGCCGGCTTGGCCTCCATCAGCAACACCAATCCGCTGTTCAGCCGCTACAGCTCGGTGCCGTCCAGCGCCCTCGACCTCGAGGCCCTGACCGAACCGACATCGACGCCCGACAACGGCAGCGTCGGCGACGGGCAGTTCCGCATGGCCTGCCAGTACTCCCACTTCGCCTACGACGATCCGATCGTGTTTCCCGGGCAACCGGGTAGGTCGCATCTGCACATGTTCTTCGGCAACACGCTCACCAACGCCCACACCACCGCCTCGAGCCTGCTCGACACCGGCGGCGGAACCTGCAACGGCTTCGAACTGAACCGCTCGGCCTACTGGACCCCGGCCCTATTGGACGGCAACGGCAACGCCGTGGTCCCCGAGCACATCATCCTCTACTACAAGACCAAGTTCCCCGCGAAAGCCCAGCCTCTGCCGGTGGGTTTGAAGATGATCAGCGGCAGCACCGGGTCGTCGTTCTCGGTGTCCCACTCGCTGTACTGGTCGTGTGGCGGAAGCGGTCATGCCTACAACAAGTCGAACCGCATTCCCGACTGCGGCGGCGACATCATCAACGCCTCGATCGCCTTCCCCGAGTGCTGGGACGGACGAAATCTCGACTCGGCCGATCACCGTTCGCACCTCCGGTTCGTGGATGGGCTGCAGGAGTGCCCGTCGTCGCATCCGGTTCGACTGCCCCAGATCAGCATTCTCCTCTACTATCCGGGACAGTCGTCGATCGACGGCTGGCACCTCTCGGCCGACGGCCACCACGGCGACGGTCCCCCCGGTGGTTCGCTGCACGCCGACTGGTTCGGCGGCTGGAACGACGAGGCGCTCAACCTCTGGATCGACGGCTGCATCACCCGGGCCCGGAACTGCTCCTACGGCCAGACGGGAACGAATCGTCGGTTCGCCCCGCTGAACGGCATGCAGAACTACCCGGGACCCCACATTTTGCCATTGCCCTGATGATATTGTCCTAGTGGTTACTCTCTGGTAACTTATGAGTGTGAGCGAATTCTCCCCCCAACTGAACGAAGACCAGATCACCCTCCAGAAATGGGTCCACGACTTCGCCGAGGACGTCATCCGCCCCGCCGCTCAGGAGTGGGACGAGCGGGAGGAGACGCCCTGGCCGATCATCGAGCAGGCGGCCGAAATCGGCCTCTACGGCTGGGAGTTCATGGCCGAGCTGATGATGAACGACCCGACGGGCCTGTCTATGCCGGTCGCCCTCGAGGAGCTGTTCTGGGGCGATGCCGGGATCGGGATGTCGCTGATGGGCTCAGGTCTGGCCGTCGCCGGCATCGCGGCCGCCGGCACGCAGGAGCAGATCTTCGAGTGGGTGCCGCAGTGCTACGGCTCCCCGGGTGACGTCAAGCTCGGCGCCTTCGCCGCCTCCGAGCCCGACGCCGGTTCCGACGTCTCCGCCTACCGCACCCGGGCCGTCTACGACGAGGCCACGGACGAGTGGGTCATCAACGGCACCAAGACCTGGATCTCCAACGGCGGCATCGCGAACGTGCACGTGGTGGTGGCGGTCGTCGACCCTGAACTCAGGTCCAAGGGCCAGGCCAGCTTCATAATCCCGCCCAACACCCCGGGTCTGTCCCAGGGCCAGAAATTCTCCAAGCACGGCATCCGGGCCAGCCATACCGCCGAAGTGGTGCTCGACGACGTGCGAGTGCCGGGAAGCTGCCTGCTCGGTGGCAAGGAGAAGCTCGACGAGCGTTTGGCCCGGGTCCGGGAGGGCAAGCCGGGGAACTCGCAGGCTGCCATGCAGACCTTCGAGGCCACCCGCCCCGCCGTGGCCGCCCAGGCCATCGGCATCGCCCGGGCGGCGTATGAGTACTCACTCGAGTACGCCAAGGAGCGGGTTGCCTTCGGTCGGCCGATCATCATGAACCAGTCGATCGCCTTCATGCTCGCCGACATGGCGACCGAGATCGAAGCCACTCGCGGCATGATCTGGCGCGCCGCCTGGCTGGGCAAGCAGCGCCAGTTCAAGAACGCAGAAGGCTCGATGGCCAAGATGAAGGCCGGTCGCGTCGCCACCTGGGCGACCGAGCGGGCGATCCAGATCCTCGGCGGCGTCGGCTACACGCGCGACTACCCGGTCGAGCGCTGGCACCGTGACGCCAAGATCCACGACATCTTCGAAGGCACCGAGCAGATCCAGCAGCTGGTCATCAGCCGGGCCATAT
>JAOUGG010000739.1 GCA_029857855.1 Acidimicrobiia bacterium
ACCGCTTCGAGATGCTGACGCACGTCCTCCAGGGTCGCCGTCGACGCCGGCGAGCCATCGAAACCGACCCGCTTGCCGCCATCGTCCCACCGCCGCAACTCGATGGCCTCGGCCGCGAACGGGAGGACAAGGAAGGCCGCCGACTCGGCCTCGGTGAACGGGCCACCCTGTTGGTCGAGCGTGACCAGCGACGCCTCGCTCAGGCGGTTTCGATAGTCGGGGTCGTTGGCGACGAGCCACCGTTTGGCCGCCACGTGCAGGCGGATCGGTTCGATCACCTCCGGCGCCAACAACGCCTGCCAGGTCCGACCCGCAACCTCGGCGTGATCGGGCAGCCCCCACGCCCCGGCCTCACCCTCGAGGTGTCCGATGTCGTGCAGGAGCGCGGCGGCGATCATGGCCGACGACGCTCCGGCGGCACGGGCATTGTCGGCGGTCTGCAGGGCGTGATCACGCATCGTGACCCGTTCGCCGTAGGTGTGGTCGGCCATCTTGTCGACGAGTTCGATCAGGACGTCTAGCAACGGGCGTTCCCGACCGAGTAGCGAAGTCCCCTGCCAGCCGGGGTGCGGATCGAGTCCGCAGAGTCGGGCGACCGTCGGGGCCACGTCGAGAATGGACGCCGACGACCAGACCGCTCCCTGCGCAACCCGGGGGGAGCGAATGGCGACGAACGTCTCCATGTCCTCGATGGGCGCTTGTGCACCGTCGACGCCGTGGTCGGTGCCCAAGCCGCCGTGGTCGGTGGTGACCACCAGCGAGTCGTCTGGCCGGAGCGCGGCGACGAGCCGCCCGAGCGCCCTGTCGACCCGCCGCAACGCATCGAGATAGCGGTCGCTCCCCCACCCATGATCATGACCGGCCAGGTCGGGGGCGATCAGGTAGCCGTAGACGACGGCGTGGCGAGCCTCGGCCACCAGGTCGATGAGCCGGTCGACGATGACGCCGTCGATGTCGGGGTTGTAGCCGTCGTCGAACAGCATCCTGGTCGACACGGCACCCCGGTCGACGGCGGCGTCCATCGGGGCCCATGACACCACCGAGGCGGTCTCGACCGAGCCGGTCCGGCGCACGTGTTCGAGGAACGTCGGCACCGCCGCTGCGTCGGGCGAGAGGGGCAACACGTTGTCGTCGAAGCGGTTGTCGACCACCCCGTGGACCGACGGGTCGACGCCCCGCAGCAGCGACACGTGGGCCGGCATGGTGATGGGCGGGTTGACGGTCCGAGCCTGGTAGCAGGCGGCGCCGGCGCGCCCGAGCGCCACCAGATTCGGCATGGTCGCCGGCGTGACGTAGCGGGGGGCGATGGCGTCGATGGAGATGACGACGACTGTTGAAGCGACAACGCTCATCGGCTGATCCTTCGTTGGCGATGTGAGGGCCGCCGCCCGGTCACTGGTGATCCCTGGGCACGGCGTGTTCATGCGTTCGGCTGAAGAAGACCTCGTGGTCGCCCTGACCGGTGTCAAGGTGCGTGGTCACGATGTCCCGGGTGTGGAAGTGGGTGGCGTCGCACCACATCTCGGACCGGGTCTCGATCAACACGCTCGTCGACTCCTCGGGCCAGGCGACCGACCAGGTACGGTCGCAGACCACCCGGGCGCTCAGCGGATCGCCGACGGTGATGGTCCAGGTGTCGGTGGCGGTCGACGACATCGCCGTGCGGTGGTCGTCGAAGGTGATCGTGCCGGCGTCGCCGTGGTCGGTCACGGTAACCGTGCCGTTCGTGGCGTCGGTGGTGATGGTGCGGGCCGACGACGGCGGGGCCGTGAGCTCGGCCTGGTCGGGGGCCATTGCCGGTTCGCCGAACCCGACCGAGTCCGCTGCGGCCGAGTCCGCTGCAGCCGAGTCCGCTGCGGCCGAGTCCGCTGCGGTCGACGACCGCACCGGCAGTCGCAGTTCAGACGCCGACCCGAGCTCCAACGTCAGGGCGACCTCGGTGGGCGACGGCCACACCAGCGGCCACAGGCTCGTCGAGATCAGGAGGCTGAGGCGGTGGCCGGCCGGTAGCCGGTGGGCCACGACATCCAGGGTGACGGTCACGTGGGTCGGTTCGCCGGGCACCATCGGTTCGGGATCGCGATGGCCGTGGCGGTGGGTCAGGTTCAACACGCCCCGGCTGATCTGGAGCATCGAACCGTCCGGGGCGACGTCGCACAGTCGGGCCGCGACCTGGGCCACCGGCGCATCCACGGCCAGCCGCAGGGCCAGTTCGGGGATCCCGACGAGATCGAGGGGCTCCCCGACCGGGGCCTCGTCGAACCGGAATGCCGGGTTGCTCTCGAGCTGCTGGTCGGCGGGGAGCTGACCGGGTGCGGCGTAGCCCCACCAGTTCCCCTGGTGCAGCCCGGTGGTCAGCGGGTTGCCGCCGACCACGGTTTCGCCCGGCCCGGACGGTCGTTCCAGGCTCAGCAGCCCCGGCGCCGTCAACCACCGCGACCGCATCGTCACGTTCGGCGACGGCCACGACGGCTCGGCCACCCACCGCCCGGGACGCTCGGCGTAGTAGGTGGCGGGGTGCACGTGGTCCTGTACGTGGATGCGCAGCGGTTCGGCACTCCAGGCGGCGTCGTCCTCGGCGGTGGCCACGTCGAGCAAATGGTCGGGATCGGAGATGTCGCCGTCGGCGTCGGGCCCCAGGTGACGGTCGAAGAAGTCGACGAGTTCGTCGAGGAAGTCGATGTTGGG
>JAOUGG010000740.1 GCA_029857855.1 Acidimicrobiia bacterium
ATCGGCCGCGAACCTCGGCGGTTGTGGCCGGACTCAGGCGACCGAGCGAAGCGTGCGATCGGCCTCCAGCAGCCATCCCGAACCCGTTGCTCAGCCTTTGAAGGCGGGGGAGCCCACCAGGCGCTCAGACACCTCCAGGTAGGAATCTAGCGGGATTTGGCGGCGGGGAGGTCGCCCCGAGCGCCGCTGTTAACCCAACTGCCAACCGTCAATTGGCCGGGGTGCGGATCGTTGGGGAGGAGACGGCAGGGTCTCCGGGAGTGATACCCCGGACGTGTTCGTCTACTCGATCGGGAGGGCACGGATACGAAGTCGGGTCGGGCTGAGGGAGACAATCGCCCCGTCGGCCAGATCCGGTTCGACGGTCTTGAGATTGGCGATCAGAAGTATGGCGTGGACCGCCGGTGGTTGGTCGGCGACGTCGCGGAGTAACACCACCGATGGAGTGTTTGTCCGACGGGTGGCGAGGAGCATGGCGAAGTCGGAGTCAGCGGTGACGACGACCGAGCCGTTCTCGGTCGCCCAGTCGAAGATCTCGTCGTCGGTAGCGGTGAGCAGACCATGATCGCCCACGTGGCTTGCGTCATGACCGGCGGCTTGAAGTGCTACTACTACCTGAGGAGAAAGGTTGGCGTCGATGATGTAGTTCACGCCGTGGGTGCGAGCGGAAGATCTCGTTCGTTGACTCTCGCGGCACCGTAGGCCAACGCAGCAGCGATGTCTGCGTCTTCGAGATAGGGGTAGTCGGCGAGGATCTGTGCACGGGTCTGGCCGGCGGCCAGTTGACCGAGGATCATGCCAACGGTGACTCGCAGATCACGGATACACGGCAGACCGCCCATGCGATTTGGGTCGACGGTGATCCGCTCCAGGCTCATGTCGCCATTGTACTCGGGCTCCCAATGAGGGTCGACGGATTGCTGGTCGGGCGTCGGACGCTGGGAGCCATTCTGGGAGCCATCAGCCACGAATCCTGACGGCCGACGGCGAACCGAAACAGGCCGTCCGAACGGCGAATCGCATTCCCGCAACCGCACACGATCACTCTGCGCAGCCTTTGAAGGCGGGGGAGGCCCACGGGGCGCTCAGACACGTCCGCCCGCTAATCCAGCGGGTTTCGGACAGCTCGGGTGTTTGGGGAGGGGTCCAATCTCGGAGCCATCGGCCACTCTGAATGCGTGGCCTTTGCGCGCATATCCGTAGATCCCAAGAAGAAGCCGGGTGTGCTTTGCATTCGTGACTTGCGATTCCCCGTCGCCACCGTGGTAGCGATGGTTGCAGACGGAATGCCCACCGAGAAGATTCTGGCCGATCACCCTGTTCTCGAAGCGGACTTGTGGGAAGGGGCCGGCTCGTTTGTCGCCGACCGGTCATCAATACGTGAACTTCCGGGGCCGCCATAACTTCTCGACGCCTACCAAACCAGCTCACGGCACACTCCGGCCGATATGGACTCGAATCGCCCGATTTCGTCCACTTGATACACCTACCCCTACTAGGCTTCGAGATAGTGGAAAGCGAGCGCGTGCAGGGCAGGCGGCGGGGACGGGCTCGTCAACGCAAGGCACGCGGAACGGCGATACCGATACTCCCCGGTGTCCGTCGCGAGATACCGCCGTACGTTCTCCTTAGAGACGAAGGTCTCGAGCTGATCGAGCACCGGACCGAGCAGCTGCTGAAAGAGGTCGGAGTCGAATTCCGCGGTGATCAAGAAGCGCTGAGGCTGTGGAGCGACGCGGGAGCCGACGTGCAGGGTGAGCGGGTCCGCTTCGATCCCGGTCTGGTGCGGTCGGTCATCGCGGCATCGTCACCAACATCGTTCATTCAGCACGCCCGCAACCCCCGGCGATCGATCGTGGTCGGCGAGAACAATGTCGTGTTCGCCCCTGCCTACGGCATGCCCTTCGTCCGAGACATGGACTCCGGCCGCCGTTATGGATCGCTGCGAGACTTCGAGAACATCGTCAAGCTCGCGTACTCGATCCCGTGGTTACACCACTCGGGCGGCACCGTCTGTGAGCCGGTGGACCTGCCCGCCAACAAGCGGCACCTCGACATGGTCTATGCGCACCTTCGTTGGTCCGACAAGCCCTTTATGGGTTCGGTCACCACACCGGAGCGGGCGGAGGACTCCATCGATATGGCCCGCGTCGTGTTCGGCACCGATTTCGTCGACAAGAACTGCGTGATCATGGGCAACATCAACATGAATTCGCCACTTGTCTTCGACCACGCCATGTCTGGCTCGCTGCGAGCGTATGCAGCGGCGAACCAGTGTCCGGTCGTGGTTCCGTTCGTGCTGGGGGGAGCGACGGCGCCAGTGACGATGGCAGGCGCGATCACCCAGGCCTTGGCCGAGGTACTTGTTGGGGTGGCGTTGGGTCAACTCGAGCGACCGGGGTCGCCGGCCATATTCGGAAATTTCCTGACGTCGGTGGATCTGCGATCGGGCTCCCCCACGTTCGGTACGCCCGAGCCGGCTCTTGGTTCGTATGTCGCCGCACAGCTCGGCCGACGTGTTGGTCTGCCTATTCGGTGTAGTGGTGGGTTCACGAGCTCGAAGATTCCGGATGCACAGGCCATGCAGGAGACGGTGAATTCGCTCAATACAGCGGTGCTATGTGGTGCCAACTACGTTCTGCATGCCGCTGGCTGGCTGGAAGGGGCGCTCACAGTGAGTTACGA
>JAOUGG010000741.1 GCA_029857855.1 Acidimicrobiia bacterium
ACTCCCCCGGGTTCAGCCCTGAATCCACGGCAGCTCGTCCTTCCAACCGCCGTGGCGGTGTTGGTCACCGTCGAGCGGCCCCTCGAAGCCGGGTGCGATGTTGTGGACGTTGACGAACCCGTTGGCCTGAAGCGCCTGGGCGCCGGCCTGGGATCGGGCCCCGGATCGACACAGCAGCAGGATGGGCTGGTCCGGATCAAGGCCGGCGGTCGCCTGATCGACGAAGTCGGGGTTGGCCGCACCGGTTGGATAGGTGGTCCACTCGACGGTCCGCAGTTCATTCGACAAGCCGCTCAGATCGGGAACACCGACGAAGTTCCACTCGGCCGTGGTTCGCACATCGATCAGCACCGCCGCCGGATCCCCGCTCAGCATCCGCCAGGCCTCGTCGAGGCTCAGCTGAGAAATGGGTTGGGAGCTCATGGACGATCTCGTTTCGCTTCGGTGTTCTTGTACGTCCGGCTACCGAGGGACCGCCAAAAGCCGACCCAATCGGTAGGGAATCGGGCCAGCCTACCGCCGTCCGGCGACAGCACGGCCCGGTCCTGATCGACCTCGATCTCGTACCTGCGGGACAGCGAGGTCCGGTGGGCATCGATCCGATCCGTGCTCTCGGCGCCTGGAACCGCGCGGTCGAACCGCCGACGGTCAACGAGTCGCCGACGTCATCCTCGTCTCCAGGAGAACCGAACCTAGAACCACAGCGGCGAGAGCGGTCATGGCGAGCACCTGGACATTGACGACAGCCGGTAGCGAGGACCTGGCCAGCACAACCAGCACGGTCTGTCCGACTGCTCCGATGACGAGGAGACGGCTCTGGATCGTTCTTCCGAGGGAGAGCTGGTGGGTGACGACCAGGTTGGCCACGGCGAACAGCGAGGTTGCGGTTGCATAGCTGACCAACATCGACGCGGCTGCCTCATACTCGGGACCGAGTATCGAACGGAAGAACAGGTTTCCGAACAGCGCGCTCGCTGCGACCATCCCACCACAGGCGACACCGACAACGGCCAACCCGCCGACGAGGAGTTCGTCGGTGTTGGAGCCGGTGGCCTCCCGCCGGGCCACCGCCGGGAACAGGGTGGCAACGGCCGACCAGGAGAGGAAGAACACCGCACGTCCCATCAAGGCCACTGCGCTGTACACGCCGGCGGCATCTCTCGGGAACTCCGCCTTCACGATCAGGACATCGCCGTTGTTGATCAGAATCTGCCCGACGAGAAAGACGGCGGTCGGGGCGACAAACCGGCGCAGATCCCTCACCGCATCGGGCTCGAGTCGGTCGGCGGATTCGAGCGGCTGCAGGAAGCGCACGACGATCCACGTGACCACGACGAAGCCGAGAGACCCGCCGTTGCACCGGTCACGCCGAATCCGGCGGCCACCAGTCCGGCGGCCACACCGAGTCGTGCCAGCATCTCGGCGATGAAGCTCGCCGCCAGTCGACCGAATCGGAAATGTCCCTGCAAGGTGCCACGTCGGACCGACTGGGTGAGGTAGGCCGGCATGCCGGCCGCGAGCAGCACGAACGGCCACGGATCTTCGGTTCTGAACAGCGTGGACCAGAGCGGTGCCGGCAACGCGATGATCGCCGCCATCACCAGCCCGGCCACGGCGGCGCGGCGATACAGCCAGGCCACGACGGCCGCCCCCTGGGCGGGGCGACCCGACGCCTCGTGCATTCCCACATAGCGGGCGGCTACCAGTTGCAGCGGCGCGGCGACCGCGGTAACGAGCAACATCAGCGTCACCATCAAGTTGGCGTCGGCGAACTCCGCAGGGGTCAACCACCGGCCGAGCAGCAGGTTCAGCAGATAATTGCCGCCGTTGGCCCCGAGCATGGCCAGGGCGAGCAATGCGCCACCGCTGATCAGCGATCGACCACCGGTCACGTCCGGCGCATCATCGGCTTCGGTGGTCTCGATGCGGCCCACGCGCCTCCTCCAGAAAGTTCTCATAGATGCCTCGGATCATGGAGAGGAAAACTTGACCAGGAACCAACGTGACCGAAACGGGGTCAAGGACGGCCCTGTCCGGCCGACAGGAGAACGCGAAGTCGCGCCACGATCAGGAGCTGCCATGTCCGAGGGAACCAGAGCCCCGAGCCGAACCATCCTGCTCCTGGGTACGCACGGTCAGTTCAATCTCGGTGATGAACTGCTGCTCGAGACCTTCCTGACCCAGTTCGGGACCGAGCACCGCTACTACGTCAACTCCTACGCCCCGCCCGAGACGGCGGCCCAGCTCGATCAGCGTTTCACCGTGGAGGTGTTCGATACCGCGAAAGGTCGATTGGACCTGCTTCGACATCTCCATGCGAGCGACCTGGTCGTCTTCGGCGGAGGGTCGATTCTGAAAGAGCTGTATCCCTCGACGGGACGGTGGCGCTACGCAACCCTGTTCATGGTTCTCACCATCGCCGTCTTCTGCCGCCTGGTCGTTCGGCGTCCGATCTTGATGAGCAACATCGGCGTCGGGCCGGTCACCACGGCGACGGGCCGGAGGTTGACCAGATGGATTCTCCACCTCGTCTCGCTGGTCGCGGTGAGGGACCGGGGATCACTTGAGACGTGCCTGGCCATCGGCGCCGACCCGGCGAAGCTCCGGCTCGTGCCGGACGCCGTGTGGGTAAACGAACCCGAGGTTTTCGTTCCGGAGCCGCTTCCTCAGAACGAGGCCGCGAC
>JAOUGG010000742.1 GCA_029857855.1 Acidimicrobiia bacterium
CAACATTCTCGTCATCCCCGGGCTCTCGGGAGTGATGTCGGACGAAGGTGTCCTGAGCGACAAGGAATTGGTCTACAAGGACGCCCAGTTCTACCTGATCTCCGTCGCCGTGTTCGTGCTGACCTTCAGCTTCGCCCTGATCTACAACCCGGACACCACAGCCAACGGCGTCAACACGCTCACCGGCACCATGACCCGGCCGCTCGCCCTGATCCCCATCGCCCTCTACCTCCTCTACGTCTTCATCCAGCAGCAGGAGGTGTCCGACACCGAGCTGGAGGATCCACCCGACGATCTGCGGGTCGGCCGCCAGTGGGGTCTGCTGGCCCTGAGTCTGATCCTGGTCGTGGTCGGCGTGGAGGGATTGGTTCGGGCCGCACTGTTCTTCGGCGACACGACCGGGATCCCCCCGTTCGTCTGGGGCATCACCGTGCTGGCCGGGGTCACCAGCGTCCCCGACGCCCTCATCTCCATCCGACTGGCCCGCCGGGGCGAGGGCGTCGTCAGCTTGTCGAACGTGCTCGGCAGCAACATCTTCGACCTGCTGATCGCGGTCCCGGCCGGTGTGCTGATCGCCGGCAGCGTCGCCTTCCAGTTCGCCGTGGCCGTCCCCCTCATCGGCTTCCTGACACTGGCAACCATCGTGTTGTTCGCCCAGCTTCGCACCGGACTCGAATTGAGCAAGCTCGAGAGCTGGCTGTTACTGGTCGCCTACGGTGCCTTCGTGGTCTGGATGATCCTCGAACAGATCGGGTTGATGTCGCTGCTTCCGCCGACGCCAACCGGGTGAAACAGGCCGCGCCGCGGACCTTTGCGCGATAAGGGGCGGTGAGGACGCATAATCGCGCAAACCTCGGCCCGCGACGACGATTCGAACCAGTCAGGCGTTATGCCGAAGGCGCCCGGTACAGCTCCAGGTACTGGCGGGCCGGTTTGGTCCACGACCAGTCGGCGGTCATGCCCCGGCGCTGCACCGCAGCACGACGCCGAGGGTTCGACCATCCTCGACACGCCCGGTGCAAAGCATTGAGCAGGTCGAGCGAGGTGGCCTGCTCGGCCACGAAGCCGGTGCCGCGGCGAGGGCAGGCGTCGGTGTCGACGACCGTGTCACGCAGCCCCCCGACTGCTGTCACGACCGGAATCGTGCCACAGGTCATCGCCTGGAGCTGCGTGAGACCACATGGCTCGAAACGGCTGGGCATGAGCAGCAGATCGCTACCGCCCACGATCAGATGGGCCATGGTCTCGTCGTAGTCGCAGAACCCGGCGAAGTGATTGGGGTACAGCTCGGCCATCTCCCGGACCTTGTCGGCCAGGGCCGGTGAGCCCGAGCCCATCAGCACCATGCGGGCCGAGAGCGAATCGAGAAACGGCACGAGGTCGAGCGCCAGGTCAATGCCCTTCTGGTGCACGAGCCGCGCCACCATGCCGATGACCGGCCCTCGGTCGGCGTCGAGGTCGGCCTCCTTCAACAGCTCCTTGCGGCATATCTCCTTGCCCGACAGGTCCTCATGGTCGAAACCGACGGGAAGGCGCAGATCGTCGGCCGGATGCCACAGCCCGAGGTCGATACCGTTGCGGATTCCCGACACCAGATCGCCCCGCCGCCGGAGCTGATGGTGGAGGCCGAACCCACCGGCTTCGCTGATGGCCTCGTCGCGATACGACTCGCTGACCAGCACGATCCGATCGGCCCCGCTGATGCCGCCGGCCAGCGAATTGAACGCCCCGTCGACCAGGAAGGTCGTCGGATCGAGCCGCAACGCCGATGCGTCGACCGACTCCAGCATGCGGTCCAGCCAGGCCGGATCGTCGACGCCCTGATAGGCCAGGTTGTGCACGGTCAGGATCGAACCGACATCGGACGGAAGGCGCAGCAACGCGGCCGAGGTGTGCCAGTCGTTGAGATGCACAACGTCGGGTCGCTCCGCAGCGGCGAGGGCGGCGACACCGGCGCTGAAGGTCATGTAGAACCAGGTGGCGTCGGGCCAGCTCTCGCCGGTCGACGGGTCGACGTAGGGATGGGACCGCAGGCCGCCCTCGAACGACAGCAGGATGATGTCGATGTCGCCGCCTGAGTCGGGGTCGGCGTCGGGATCCGTCCGACCCGACCGGACCTCGATCGGCGGACACCACGACGGCAGGCCTGTGAGCGGCCACCGCTTCTCGTCGGTCAAGTCGATGAGACCGAAGTCGGGCATCACCACGGTGACCTCGACACCCATCGACGACAGACTGCCGACGAGGCCGCTGGAAGCCTCCCCCAACCCGCCGACTTTCACGTACGGGCCGAACTCGGCAGTGGCGAACAGGACGGTGGGGGTACATCGCTCGGTAGCCATCGGTTTCCCATCGGAGTGACGGACGCCACTGTTAGCAATCGGGGTACGATCGGCTCCGAATCAGCTCGTTCGAATCAAGGCACCGGCCAGGAAAGGCGACGACGTGAGCGGCCCTACGAACCTCAGTGATGACGACATCGAGCTGCTGAAGGCCATCCCGATGATGGCCGGCGCCATCGTGGTGACCCTGGGAACGACGGGAATCGTCGAAGCGGGGCGGGAGATGCTGGCGAGCGCCCGGGCAGTGGCCGACGCAGTGCATCGATTCCCCGACAACCCACTGGTCACCCTCCTACACGCCGAGCTGAACGACGTGGGCAACCATGGCCGTGACCCCG
>JAOUGG010000922.1 GCA_029857855.1 Acidimicrobiia bacterium
TCGCCCGCCGTCGGCCGTGACCTCGGCCACCGCCCGGTTCACCGACTCGGTGTCGGTGACGTCGCACACCACCGCGTGGACCCGATCCTCGACCCCGGCTTCGGCGGCCATGGCGACCAGGCGCTCGCCCTTGTCGAGCGAGCGCATAGAACCGTAGACGGTCCACCCCTTCGTCGCGAGGTCGACGGCGGCCGATCGGCCGATTCCGGAGTTGGCGCCGGTGATGAGGGCGATGGTGCGCCCGCCGGTCGAGGAGGACGTCGAAGAGGCTGCCATGGTCGAATCGTAGATCACCTGGATCGAGGGCGTTGGCGCAGCTGCATCCAGTTGACGATGTGGACGATCAGGAAGTAGGGCACGGCCAGTGTGGGAAAGAGGATCCACGGCAGCGTCTCGAGGCCTTCAGGACGAAGGAGGACGCCGGTCATCACGGCGACGGCGAAGTCGCCTACGCCCAGGGCGGTGAAGGCTACGACGTGACGGTTGTTCCACCTCCGGTTGGTGTGGCCGGCATCGACCATGATCCGACTCAGCAGCCAGAGCGCGGCCAGGCCGGTGGCGATGTCACCGACGCCTGCGGGGATGGCGAATCCGGCATCGAGGTCGCCCTCGGCCCAACCGAACAGAAATGCCGCTCCAACGACCCGCCACAGCTGCAACGCCAGCCAGATGCGGGCGTCGACGGTGAGAATCGCTCGCCGTATCGAGGGATTGCGCAGTCCGGCGCCAAAGATGGCGACGGGGATCACGACGGCGACGACGGTGGGCCAGGGCGCGCGGCCCTCGGCGGCGACGAACCCGTCCTCGGCGGCAATGGCGAGCACCGAAGCAACCCAGGCGACGGCGACGGCGAGGAGCACGGAAGACGACCGGTTGCGTGTACGGTCGATCACCGGTCCGGTCGCCGTGTCGGCCGTGATGTGGATGGCCGTGGTGTGGATGGCCGTGGTGTGGATGGCCGTGTGGCTCGTGATGGGGTCGGTCATGGGAGCTTCCTTTGATCGTGGACCCTGTGAACTCGCCAGACACCGGGCGACGGCAGATCCAGGGTGGTAGCGGTTTGGGTGGTACTCATGGAGATTCCTCCTGCCGGGTGTGAGCATCCGTTCGAGCCATCGAGTGCCGACGTGGACGCCGAGGGCACCATCCCGTTGGCGTGGGATGACGTGCTGCTCGAGCTCAGCGCCGCCGACGACGGTCGGCTACGAATGCAGGATCTTCTTCGACGTCGAACACGGAGCCCCCGCCACGGCAAACGAAGAAACCGTGACGGGGGCTCCCGGGAGCGAGGGGGGGACGCTCCCGTAACCGGGTCGAGAGCCGGAGATCAGCTCATCGGCCGCGTCCCGGTCGGCCAGGGATTCGCCGCTGGCCGGTGCTCAACCCGAAGACCGATCGCCCGGCCGTGTCCTCGACGCCGTTGAAGCCCTCGAACACGTTGAAGATGTCCTCGACGAAGTCGGGGTCGGTGTCGTCGGCCGTGCCGAACACGCCGTCGTCGCCGACACCGGCGATGGCCGGGAAATCGCCCCCGGCGTCCATGATGGCCTCGACCTCGTTGAACGTCTCCTGATGCCAGTTGCCGATGTAGTGACCGATCTCGTGGGCGGTGATGTGGCCGACCACGAACCCGACGAAGGAGGCCTTCGACACCCCGTCGGCCAGGCCGTAGGAGTTGATACTGGCGTCGGTGGAGCCGGCGGGCAGGCTCATGATGTCGAGAAGCACCACCGCCGTCTCCTCGGTTTCGGTGTTACCCGGGTCGATCGACTGGGCGATACCGATGGTGGGAATCTGCAGCTCGTCGATGGTGCCGCCCACCACCACCCGGCTCACGTTGGGATCACCCCAGCGGTCGCCGTGATCCCGACTGTTGAGGACCTCAACGTCGAACTCGGTGCCCCGGTTCGTGGCATCACGGTTGCCGTTGCGGCCATCCAGCACCCGGAGGTCGTGGTCGAGTGTCTCGATCACCGCATCGATGGTGGCGTCGATCACGTCGTCCTTGTCGGAGGGGCCGAGGCCCCAGCCGGCGAGGAAGGCGGACAGGGGGGAGAGGTTGGCGTCGATCCCGGTCCCCCACGTGTCGCCGCTGATCGTCGCTCCGTCGAAGTCGAGGAAGATGATCTGCTGATCCCGGCTGC
>JAOUGG010000743.1 GCA_029857855.1 Acidimicrobiia bacterium
CCCTGCTGTCGGACCGGGGGCTGAGGATCGTGCGCACGTCCGTACTCGTGATCTTCGTCGGCGCCGTCGTCCTGTACGTGGCGGACGCCTTCGCCCTCTGGGACGAGGCACAGTCGCTGGAGACGTTCGACGAGTGGGGCGAGAGCGTTCGATACTTCGGCCTGACGGCCCACGAGCGGAGTCTGTTGACGGGCAGCATGACCGACGTCCCGGACTGGTATCCGCCCTTTGTCGTCCTGCGGCAGGTGGTGCTCGACGTCGCGGCGCTCGGTATCGCCTGGCTGCTCTTCACCCGGCGGCCCCGCCATTGGATGGCCTACCTGTCGACGGTGTTCATCATCATCGGCCCGGCCGCCGGCCACCTCTTGAGCGACTCCAAGCGGCTCGAGGGCACCAGCCTCCAACTGTTGGCCGACGGCTTCACGCTCCTCAGCTTCGGAACCCTGGCCGCCTTCCTGTGGCTGTTTCCCGATGGTCGGTTCCGGAAGAGCTTCAGCCTCTATGTCCTGGGCATGGCCGTGGTGTTCACCCTCCTCCTGGTCTCGGGGTTGGCTCTCGGCCAGGATGACCCAGCAGGCCTTGCCGCCTGGACGACCACCTTCCTCTCGTTCGTGGTCATGGGCCTCGGTGGCATTGCGCTGCAGGTTTGGCGGTATCGGCACACCCCGCTGGAGAACCGCCGCCTGGCCCGATGGAACCTGGTCCTGCTCGTGGCCATCCCGCTGTGGTTCCTGCCGTTCGATGCGTTGCACGACGTCGTCGGCTCTCGGGACGAGGCGACCGATACGAAGATCGGGTTCGCCTGGGAGCAGATCCACGAGACCCTCTACCTGGCCGCACCCGTGCTTCTCGGCATCTGGGTCCTGTACCTCGTACGGCGCCAGGGGTGGTGGGATTTCGAAACCCTCTGGAACCGCACTGCGGTGTACGGCATCGGCCTGGCCCTGCTGGCGGCGCTCTACGGCACCGCCTTTGCCCTCGCAAGCCTGGCGGCTCGACCGCTCGGGGCGACCGGTGAGCAGGTCGTAGCCGTGCTCGGGGCGACGGCGGTGGTGGCGTTCTCCTATGGCCCCCTGCTGGCGCGGGTCCGGCGGCGGGTCGACGACGCCTGGTTCCCCCGTCGGATCGAGGGCCAACGCGTGGCCGATGCCTTCGGCCAGGACATCCGTCGACTGCCGACACCGGACTCGGTCCCCGAGCGTCTGATCGGCGTCGTGCAGCAGTCCCTGGAGGCCGACGACGTCGGCCTGTGGCTGCCGGCAACCGGAGTGAAGGAATGACCTGGCCACTGCGGATCGCACGGTGGTCGTGGCTGGTGGCGGCTTTCGCCCTTGCCGCCCACACCGTGCGACGCATCGACGACGTCTGGCGGTCGGCCACGCTGGTCGGTGGTGACCCCCAGTACTACATCGGCCCCGACTGTTACTCCCTGTCGGTCGGGCAGAACCGGGCGCTGGAGGAGATCGGCCTCAGCGCCGAATGGCACGGCGCCTTCGTCACCTTCCGATTCGTCCTCGTGGTCGTCACCGCACTGGCCATCAGCGGCCTGTTGTGGCGACGGGCCCACCGCTGGGCTGCCCTCTTCCTGGCGTGGTTTCTGATCGCCACCCCGTTCCTGACGGCGTTCATCGACATCGAGGACGGCGGCGACCTACCGCTGTGGCTCGGGCTGCCAACCCTGGTCCTCTCGCTCGGCGGCATCGCATCCGTCGTCGGCCTGCTGTTCGTGTTCCCCGACGACGACAAGGCCGGCCGATCGCTGGCGGTGATCTGCGTCCTGATGGCGATGGTGCTGCTCGGATCGCTGAACGAGCAAGTCGTCGATCTGCTGTGGGAGTTCGGCTTGGTGATTACGGTCGCCATCCTAACGACCGGACTCGGCATACAGATCCGTCGGATCCGGCGCAGCGGCGACAAGACCGCTCGGGACCTGCTCGTCATCGCCTGCATCGGCATCGCCTCCAGCGCCGGGCTCGGGCTGTTCAGCGACGACCTCGATCGGGTGTTCGGGAGCGATCGGGACGGCCTGCTGTCGCTCGTGCGGCGTCTGGTGTTTGAGTCGGTTTTGATGGGTGTGCCGATCGTGTTCGGTTTGGCCGTCCTGTGGGTCCTGGTCCGCCGAGGCGAGTGGGACATGGACGTCCAGCTCAAGGGGTCCCTCGGCTACGCGGCGCTCAGCACCACCGTTGTTCTCGGCTACTTCGTCACCGTCGCCGCAGTGCAGGCCGTGGTCAACGACGTGGCCGGTCAATCGGCCAACACCTTCGCCGTCATGGTGTCGACGGCGATGATCGCCGGGCTGTTCCTGCCCGCTCGGCGCCGCCTGCAGGACCTGGCCGACCGTCTGTTCGACCGGCGACGCCGCGACGCCGCTCGTCTGGTCGCCGACTTCGAGCAACGTGTTGCGAAGCAGGGTGATCCCGCCAACGCCGCCGACGGCCTTCTCATCACCGTGGACGAGGTGTTCCGCCCCACCCACGCCACGCTATGGCTGGCCGGAGGTGACGACCAATGAGCGCCGGAGCTGCCGAGCAGCGTCACCGGGAGCTGGATCTCACCGATCCGTTCGTCGCCTACCTGCTGGCCGTCGACGGACCGGTCGACCTGGGCACCATCGACATCGAGACACCACTCGTGACCACCATGCGGTCCGCCGGGGTGCAGCTCG
>JAOUGG010000068.1 GCA_029857855.1 Acidimicrobiia bacterium
CAAGGATGTTGTCGCCGGTTACGTAGGCGATCGTGGGAGCCAGCCCGAGCTTGTCGGCCATCTCGGCCACCGCCTCGGCACAGCGGTCGGGATCGAGGCCGCCGGCGTTCGACACCACCTTGACACCCCGGTCCAGGCACTCCCCCATCACCTGTTCCATCTGGGTGACGAAGGTCCGGGCGTAGCCGCCGCCCGGTCGTTTGGCCCGGGTGCGGGCCAGGATCAGCATGGTCAGCTCGGCCAGCCAATCACCGGTCAACACGTCGATGGGTCCACCCCGCACCATGCGGGCCGCAGCGTCGATCTGGTCGCCGTAGAACCCGGAGCAGTTGGCAATGCGAATCGGTTCGGTCACGTCGCCACCCCACCGTCGTCGGTGCCGTCCTCGGCGATCGTCACCAGCGCCGTCCCCCGGTCGACTTGGCGACCGACGGTGATCGGCACCTCGATGACCGTTCCGTCGAACGGGGCGGTCACATGATGCTCCATCTTCATCGCCTCGAGGACGACGAGAACCTGGCCGACCGCCACCCGGTCGCCGACGGCGCAGCGGACGTCGACGACCGAACCGGGCATCGGTGCCGTCAGCCCACCCGTCGGCGCCTCGGATCCGGGAACGGTGAAACGAGGGAGGATGTTGAGGGTCACCGTGGTGGCGGTCGTCTGTACGTGCATCCGATCCGACGTCGCTGTGATCCGGTGGGAGCGCCGAACCCCGTCGACGACCAACTCGATCCGATCGTCCGCCCACTCGACGACGTCGACGAACTCACCCGATCCGAGGGAGAAGCGGCCGTGGCGATCGGCGGTGTAGGTGATGGTCAGCACCTCGGCATCCCGTTGGCGGTCGCCGTCGAGGGTGGGATCGGCGAAGCTGACCTGTTCGGCCGGAAGCCCGGCGTTGCGCCAGTTAGACGGGGCGAACCCCCACAGGCCGTCGTGGGCCCGGTTGCGGCCCTGGAGCCACAGGGCTGCCGCCACTGCCGCCTCCTGCGCTGCGTCGGGGCTGAGTCGCGCCGCCGGGCGTACCCGATCGATGAAGTCGGTGGTGGTGTCGCCGGCGGCGAACTCCGGGCTGGCCAGCACGGCCACCAGGTAGTCACGGTTGGTGATGAGGCCGCCGAGGTGAAGTCGCTCCAGGGCAAGACGGAGGCGGCCGGCGGCCTCCGGTCGGGTCGGCCCGTGGGCGATGACCTTGGCCAGCATCGGGTCGTAGGAGACGCCGACGACGGACCCCGCTTCGATGCCGGAGTCCCAGCGGACGGCCGGTTCCGTCGGCGTCAGCCAGGCCTCCACGGTGCCGGTCGCCGGTAGGAACCCGTTGGCTGCGTCCTCGGCGTAGAGCCGGACCTCGATGGCGTGGCCCGCGGGAACGATGTCGGCCTGGCCGACCGTGAGGCGGTGACCGGCGGCCACCAGCAGTTGTTCGCGGACCAGGTCGAGGCCGGTGATCTCCTCGGTCACCGGGTGCTCGACCTGCAGCCTGGTGTTGACCTCGAGGAAGAAGTACTCGCCACTGACGTCGTCGAGCAGGAACTCGACCGTGCCCGCCGACTTGTACCCGATCGAGTCGGCCAGCGCCACGGCGGCCGACCCCATCGCACGGCGCAGCGCCTCGTCGAGCCGAACCGACGGCGCCTCCTCCACGATCTTCTGGTGTCGCCGCTGGATGGAACACTCCCGTTCGCCGAGGTGGATCACGGTGCCGTGGGCGTCGCCCAGGATCTGGATCTCGATGTGGCGGGACCGGCGCACGTAGCGTTCGAGGAACACCCGGTCGTCACCGAAGGCACCGGCCGCCTCCCGCCGGGCCCCGGCAACCGCCTCGTCGAGGTTCTCCGGCCGCTCCACCAGCCGCATGCCCTTGCCGCCGCCACCGGCGGCGGCCTTGACGAGGAGGGGGTAGCCGACCGAATCCGCGTCCGCCGGGTCCTCGGTCGACGGGAGGATCGGCACACCGGCCGCCTCCGCCGCCCGCTTGGCCGCGATCTTGTCGCCCATCGTCTCGATGACGTCCGCAGCCGGTCCGATCCAGGTCAACCCGGCGTCGCGCACCTTCCGGGCGAACGCCCCGTTCTCGGCCAGGAACCCGTAGCCGGGATGGACGGCGTCGGCGCCGGACCGCAGTGCCGCGGCGACGACGGCATCACCGTCGAGATACCCCGATGGGAGGTGCACGGCCACGTCGGCATCCGAGACGAACGGCGCACAGGTGTCGGCGTCGGAGTAGACGGCCACGCAGCGGAGCCCCATGGACCGGGCCGTGGCGAAGATCCGGCGCGCGATCTCGCCCCGGTTGGCCACGAGCAACGTTCGCAGCGGTGTTGCCTGTACCTCGCTCACAGCCGGAACACCCCGTAGCTCTCGGCCCCTTCGATCGGGCGGTTGCCGACGACGCTCAGACAGAGACCGAGCACGGTTCGGGTGTCTCTCGGATCGATGATGCCGTCGTCGCTGATCGCGCCGGTGGCCCGCAAAGCCAGCGATCCCTCCTCCTGGACGGCTTCGGCGTAGGCCACCAGCTCGGCGTCGGCCTCCTCGTCGAACTCGAGGCCCTTACGTTTGGCCTGAGCTCGGCGGACCTCCGACATCACGCCGGCGATCTGCTTCGGTCCCATGACCGCGATCTTGGCCGTGGGCCACAGGAAGGTGAACCGGTTGCCGAAGGCCCGCCCCGACATCCCGTAGGTGCCGGCCCCGTACGACGAGCCGATGATCACCGTCAGGTGCGGCACCGTGGAGTTGGTGACCGCGTTGATCATCTGGGAACCCTTCTTGATGATGCCGTCCGCTTCGTAGTCCTTGCCCACCATGTAGCCGGTGATGTTCTGCAGGAAGAGCAGGGGCACGTCGATCTGGTTGCAGAGTTGGATGAAGTGGGCCGCCTTCTGGGCCGAGTCGGGGTAAATCACGCCGTTGTTGCCGAGCACACCCACCGGGAATCCGTGGATCGACGCCCACCCGCAGATGATGGAGGGCCCGAAGCGGGGTTTGAACTCCTCGAATCGGGAGCCGTCGACGACCCGGGCGATCACGTCACGAACGTCGACCGGCGTGCGCAGATCCCGGCTCACGAGTCCGAGCAACTCCTCGGGGTCGTGCACCGGGGGTTCGTCGACCAGGCGGGGGCCTCGGTCGGGTTTGCGCCAGTTCAGATGCGACACCACCTCCCGGCACATCCGGATTGCGTCCATCTCGTCGGTAGCCAGATACTCGGCCAGCCCCGACACCTCAGCGTGCTTCTCGGCCCCGCCGATCGTTTCGGCATCGCTGACCTCGCCGGTGGCCATCTTGACCAGCGGCGGACCGGCCAGGAACGCGTGGGACTGTTCCTTGATGAAGATGTTGTAGTCGGACAGGCCCGGTTGGTAGGCCCCTCCGGCGGTCGAGTTGCCGAACACGACGCACACCGTGGGGATACGCATCTTCGACAACTCGATCATCTCGTAGAAGAAGCGGCCGGTTTCGGCGAAGTGTTCGGGGACGACGGCGCTGCCGACCGCAGCGGAAGCCGCATCGTCGGTGTCGCCGTCCGGCCCGCTCGCGCCGTCCTTCTTCTCGATACGGAGATCGCCGCCGGAGGACTCGACGAAGCTGATGTAGGGGATCCGGTTGTCGCGGGCGATCTCGAGGGCCCGCATCCACTTCTTCGACGCGTAGGGCGTGAGCGCCCCGGCCAGAACCGTCGGGTCGTTACCCATGATCACGCACTCGGTACCGGCGATGAGCCCGATGCCGGCCACCATCCCTCCGCCAAGGGCGTATTGGGATCCGTAGCCGGCCAGCGGCGTGATCTCGAGGAACGGCGTGTCAGGGTCGAGGACGTTGGCGATCCGCTCCCGGATCGGCAGGCGACCCCGGGATCGGTGACGCTCGGTCGCCCGCTCACCTCCCCCGCCGAGGGCGACGGTAAGCAGGTCGTCGTGTCTCGCCAATTGTTCCAACACGTCGGACCGGTTCCTGGCGAACGCCTCCGACGACGGGTCAACGGTGGAGGCCAGCGGCGGGGCCAGCAAAGCGCGATTCATGAGAGCACCGTAGGGCGGTAATATTTGCTTGTCAAGATTACACCACGCCGGTAGCGGGCCTAGAATCCCGCCGACCCGCCGGTGACTGTGCAACGCTGAGGCCATGCCGGAGTCTTTCGCCACGATGGCGGTCAACACACGGTCCCGAGCGGTGATGGAGCGGATCGGACTGCGATACGCACGGACCTTCCATCCCCACTTCGACGATCCGCTACCCGGGACCGAGCGTGGCGAGGTGGAGTACGAACTCACCGTCGAGGAGTTTCACCGACTAGGGTCGGGCCGATGAGCGACGCCCCGATCACGGCAGCCTCGGTCCGACAGGATCTCCTGGCCGAACAGGACGACCTCGACACCATCGTCGCCCCGATGGCCCCCGATCGGTGGGAGCTGATCACGCCGAGCCCCGGCTGGACGATCGGCGATCAGATCGGGCACCTGGCCTACTTCGATCGGGCCGCGGCGGCGGCCATCGTCGACCTCGAACGGTTCCGAACCATGCGAGCCGAGTTGGCCGATCACCTGGCCGATCCCGCCGCCGCCGACGAGGCGACGCTGTCGGCGGCTCGGGCCATGTCGCCGGCGGCTCTGCTCGAGTACTGGCGGGTCGGGCGCGGTGAATTGGCCGATGCCGCCTCGACCCTGGCCGACGACACCCGGATCGAATGGTACGGCCCGTCGATGGGATCCAAGTCGTTCCTGACCGCCCGCTTGATGGAGGCCTGGGCCCACGGGCAGGACATCGCCGACGCTCTTGGCGTCGAGCGGGCCCCGACCGATCGTCTTCGCCACATCGCCCAGCTCGGCTACATCACCCGAGGCTGGACCTACGCCAATCGTGGCCTGGAGATGCCCGACGGCGACGTCCGGGTCGAGCTGACCGCACCGTCGGGTGCAACGTGGACGTGGGGTCCCGACGACGCCACGAGCACGGTGACCGGATCGGCCCTCGACTTCTGCCTCGTGACCAGCCAGCGACGCAACGTGGTCGACACCGGCCTGATCGTCGCCGGTCATGCGGCCCGCGATTGGCTGGCGAAGGCGCAGCTGTTCGCCGGACCGCCCACCGATCCCCCATTACCCGACGGCGCCACCTCCAGCTGAAATCCTCGGCATCGAGATCGCCGTCGCGAGTACCGTGGCACCCATGCCGGTATGTGACCTGCGGCCCATCACCGAGGCCGATCTCGACGCTGTTCTCGAACTGACCAACCGAACCCGGGCCCACGATCGGATCCCGGAGGTGCTGTTGATGGAGGAGCTGGTCGAGGGGCTCACCGGCGACCAGGCCGACATGACGACCGACTCCCGACTGGCGCGGGTCGACGGTGAACCGGTCGGCTACGCACTGACCATCTATCTGCCGAGCGATGTCCGCCTCGAGCGTTGCTACATCGACGGTCACGTCGTCCCCGAGCATCGGGGCAACGGAATCGGTCGGACCCTGCTCGAATGGGGCCGGGACCGGGCGGCCGAACAGCTCCTGTCATCCGGCTCGGATCTGCCCAAGTACATCCGTGTCGACGCCTACGACTTCATAGAGTCGGCGCACCGGTTGTTCGCTCGAACCGGTTTCGAGCCCGTTCGCTACTTCGATCAACTGCTCCGCCCGCTCACCGACCTTCCCGCGCAGGAGCGGATCGAGGTCGACGGCATCACGATCACCCCCTGGGTCGACGACCGCAGCGAGGAGGTGCGTCACGTCAAGAACGACGCCTTCGCCGACCACTGGGGATCGACCCCCACCAACAAGACTCGTTGGGAGATGAGAATGAGCGCATCCACGACCCGCCTGGATCTGTCGTGGATCGCTCTGAACGAGGACGGTGCCGTTGTCGGTTACTGCATCAACGATCGGTTCGAGGCCGACGATGCGGTCACGAGACGCAAGGAGGGGTGGATCGGTAACGTCGGCACCTTACGCAGCTACCGACGGCGGGGTATTGCGTCCGCGCTGATGATCCGCTCCCTCCACGGGTTTGCGGCCGAGGGCTTCGACCATGCCATCCTCGGTGTCGACTCCGACAATCCGTCGGGAGCTCCCCGCCTCTACCGCAATCTGGGATTTGAGCCCCACACCCGGACGATCACCCACCAGATCGAGCTCTGAAACCAACGACACCCGAAGCAGGCTGAACTTCTGTTTGGGTTCGCACGGTGACGGTTGGCCGAAATGCCCGGGCCGCGACACACTTGGGCCATGGAATTCGACCTCAGCCAGACCGACGCACTGCTCTCGACGACTCGGGCGGTCCGAAAGCGCCTCGATCTCGACCGGGAGGTACCCGACGACGTCCTCCTCGAATGCCTACGGCTGGCGGTCCAGGCACCCACTGGTTCCAACCGCCAGGGCTGGCGGTGGATGGTGGTACGGGACCCGGACAAGAAGGAGGCGCTCGCCGACATCTACCGCCGAGCCGGCGCCGAGTACCTGAACTCCCAGCAACGGGAGGTCGACCCCAACACCCAAACGGGGCGGGTCATCGATTCGGCAAACTACCTGGCCGAGAACATGGGCCGGGTGCCGGTGCTCGTCATTCCCCTGATCATCGGCCGGGTCGGCCAACCGGGTGTCTCGGCGGCCGGCCTCTTCGGCTCGATCATTCCCGCCATGTGGAGCTTCCAACTGGCGTTGCGCAGCCGTGGGCTGGGCAGCTGTCTGACCACGCTGCACCTCGGTCTGGAGGAGGAGGCGGCCGAGCTTCTCGAGATTCCGGAGCACATGACGCAGGCCGCGTTGCTGCCGGTCGCCTGGACCAAGGGAACCGATTTCAAACCGGCGGTTCGGCCCCCGGTTCACGAGATCACCTATCTTGACACCTACAAGAACCCGATCGGTCCGTCGTGACCTCAGCCGCCTCGGCTGACCCGACCGGCATCCGTCCAACCAGGAGACCGTCTTGACCCTCATCCGCCAACCGCTGGGACGGACAGGCTTCGAGGTCAGCCCGATCACATTCGGCACCTCGGCTCTGGCCAGCCTGCCCGACACCTACGGCTACCAGGTGTCCGAGGACCAGGCTCGGGCCACCCTTCTGGCGATCTTCGACAGCGACATCAACGTGTTGGACACTTCCCGCAACTACGGCTTTGGTCGAGCGGAGGAACGGATCGGCGCGGTGTTCGCCGAGCTCGGCGGTAAACCCGACGGACTCGTCCTGTCCACCAAGGTCGACCGCGACAACGACACCGGTCGCTTCGACGCCGCCCAGGTGCGCCGGTCGTTCGAGGAGAGCCTCGAGGCCCTGGGGGTCGATCGAGTCGACATCCTTCACCTGCACGATCCCGAGCACGCTCGCGATCTGGGCGAGATCACGTCGTCCGGTGGGGCGGTCGACGAGCTGTTCGCCATCAAGGCCGAGGGCCTGACCGCAGCGCTCGGCGTGGCCATGGGCCGAACCGACATCCAGCTCGACATCGTTCAAGAACACCCGTGGGACGTGGTGCTCAACCACAACCGCTACACCCTGCTGAACCGGCGGGCCACCGAGCTGTTCGAGTACGCACGAAGCGAGGGCATGGGGGTCATGAACGCCGCACCCTATGCCGGTGGCATGCTGGCGAAGGGCTCCGCGAATTTCGACAAGATCAACTACCAGGACGCCGACGAGGCCGACGTCGCCCCGGTCCGGGCGTTGGAGGAGTTGTGTCGGGAACACGACGTTCCGTTGGGTGCTGTTGCACTGCAGTTCTCGATGCGGAGCGCCCTGGTCGACAACACCGTGCTCGGCGTGTCGAAGCCGGAGCGGGTCGCCCAGTCGATCGAGTGGGCAACAGCCGAGCTGCCCGACGATCTGTGGGCGGCCATCGACCAGCTCCCCTTCTCCACCGACGACCCGGAGGCCAATCGAGTGTGGAGCGGAGGTTGAGAGTCACCAGCAACTTGGGCCGACGATGAGCCTCGTCGATTTCTCGTTCGAATTTCGGCAGTGAGGCTCTAGCCCTTGGAACGCAGGCGCGGGTCGAGGGCGTCCCGCAGGCCATCACCGATGAAGTTCACGCTGAGCACCGTGAGCGAGATCAGCGCCCCCGGACCGATGGCCCGCCAGGGATTGATCTGCAGGTAGTCGGTACCGTCCGACAGCAGGCGACCCCAGGTCGGGAAGTCGGCGGGGAAACCCAGACCGAGGAACGACAGGGCCGACTCGGTGATGATCGCCGTGGCCGTGCCGAGTGAAGCGGCCACCGTCACCGAACTCAGCACGTTGGGCAAGATGTGCCGAATAACGATGTTGTTCTCCTTGGTGCCGATGCTGCGCGCCGCGAGGACGAACTCCTCCTCCTTGATGGCCAGCACATCACCACGCACGACGCGAGCCGTGTTCATCCAGCTCGCCGTGATCCCGATGACGAAGACCACCAGCAGGAAGATGCCGAGGTTCGGTCCGAGTGAATCCTTGAGCGGCTCCCGGAACAGCATGATGATCACGAGGAGCAGTGGCAGCTGTGGCAGCGACAGGAAAAGGTCGGTAAGCCGCATCAGCGGACCGTCGAGCCGTTTGAAGAAGCCGGCGGTCACGCCGATCAGCGTGCCGAGGAAGAGCCCGACGGCCATGGCTGCGAAGCCGACGGCCAGGGAGATTCGGCCGCCGATGAGGAGCCGGGCCAGCGCATCACGCCCGAGGTTGTCGGTGCCCATGATGTGCTCGAGTGACGCCCCCTGGTTCGTGATGCTCAGGTCCTGGGCGTACGGGTCGTACGGGTACACGAAGGGACCGACGATCACCGCCAGCGAGATGAACGTGAACATGCCGAGGCCGGCCATGGCCCCCTTGTGGCGCCGGAACTGGCGCCAGACGTCGCTCCACAGCGACCGATGCTCGCCGAGGTCGTTCATCGCCTCGACGGCGGCGGTTGTGGGATCGGGAGTTGCCGTGACAGTCATCCTCAGCTCCTCAGTCGTAACGAATTCGTGGGTCGAGGAAGCCATACGTGAGGTCGGCGACCAGGTTGAAACCAACGGTCAGAACGGCGAACAGGAAGGTGATGGTCTGCACCATCGGCACGTCGCCCTGCCCGATGGCGGTGATGAGCAGCTGGCCCATCCCGTTGATACGGAACACGGTCTCGGTGAG
>JAOUGG010000744.1 GCA_029857855.1 Acidimicrobiia bacterium
AGGCTTCACGAGTCACCAGCTTTCCGGCGACAACGCCGATCGAGCCCGTGACGGTCGCTGGTTGGGCGACGATGTGCGATGCGTTGACCGATACCCAGTAGCCACCGGAGCCGGCCACGTTGCCCATCGACACGACAACCGGTTTCCCGGCCCGTGCGGCGCGTTCCACCTCGTGCCGGACCACCTCCGATGCAATGGCCGAGCCACCGGGCGAGTCGACTCGGAAGACGATTGCCTTGACCTTGTCGTCGTCCACCGCCTCCCGAAAGGCAGCGGCCACCTCGTCGGCCCCGAAACTCGGCCCACCGCTCAGGGGATCGAAGCTCGACGAGCCGCGGCTGATCCGACCGACACCCCGGATGAGGGCCACGACCGGTCCCTTGCGGTTCGGCCGTCCTGCCTTCGTCAGATACCGCGAGGCGTAGAGTCTGGCGTTCCCACCGGCCGCCCGGAAGACGTCATCGCGGTAGCTCCGGTGGTCGACCAGGCCGCACTCGACAAGGCTCTCGCCGAGATGTGGTGCGGTGTCGATCAGGTCCCGAACCTGCTCCTCGCTCAGATTCCTCGACTCGGCGATCCCTGAGACGACCTGATCGAACTGGTCGCCAACCAGCGACGCCGCCGACTCGCGGTGAGGTTCGTTGAACTCGGTCTCGGTCATCAGGTAGAGGGCTGACTTGTACTCTTCGCGGTGGTGGAGGTCCACGACCACGCCCAGCCTGTCGAGGAGACCACGGATGAACCGGCCCCTGGCCAACATCCCGGTGATGGCCATCTCACCAAGCGGCATCAGGTGAATCTCGGAGAAGGCGGATGCCAGGTAGTAGTCGATTGTCGCCTGCCCGCTCTCACCGAAGGTCTCGGCGAAGGCGAACGCCGACTTACCTGACCGGCGGAACCGTTCGACCGCGTCCCTGATCTCCTGAGCGTGGCCCAGCCTGATGCCGCTGTTGCCGAGGCGGGCGACCACGGCGATCACCCGATCGTCCTCGGCGGCCCGGTCGAGGGTGTCGACGATGTCCCGGACCGTGGCCGCCTCCCTGGTCATCGCCCGTGAGAGCGGGTCGGTGCCGTGCGATTCGACCACCCCGCCCTCGAGATCCAATTCCAGTACCGTCCCCCGCTTCACCCGCCTGGCAAGCCGGCGAGCCACCAGCAACGTCACGAGTGCAACGGCGGCGAGAACGACGACAGCCGGCCATCTGCGAAGCCAGATCAGGACGGCGATGAGGGCGACTGCGGCCAGCAGGACGGCAGCCAATGCTCCCACCAGACGGATGCGAGCGGCGATTCTCACGGCACACCTCCTCTCGGCAATTCTACGAGGAGCGATGACGCGTCAACCCTTACCCGCCCAGACCCGTTCCAGGAGTTCGGGCTCTCACGCGTGGACTCGCAAGGTCATGTTTCCGCGGGCAGAGAGAGGATCTCTCTGATGGCGGTCACGCAGGCCTCCGGGTTGTCCTCCTGGATGAAGTGCCCGGCGTCGGGGATCTCGACGACACTCGCCTCAGGGAACTCCCTGCGCCAGCGGGCAACGGTGGCATCGCTACCGAGAGCGAAATCCTTCTTGCCGAACACCAGTGCCGCGGGCTTGCCCCGGAGTGTTTGTGCGACCCGCTTCTCGAGCTCGGTCAGCCATGGACGCGCCGCGGTGATGGCGATGGGGAACACTGCCGCCCCTCGGCGCGACTCGGGCGTGGGGAGTACCTCGGTGTAGTGAGCGAACACGTCGGGGGAAACCTTGGTCTGGAGAGATCGTTTCATGACCACCGTCACGAAGAAGTTCCGCTTCATGATCAAGGCCTGGACCGGTCTTGATCCCATGAGCTTGGAGAACACCTTCATGGTCCGGTCATCGGCCGGCCAGAACCAGGTGTTGGCCATTACCAGCCCCCTGATCCGGTCCGGGACGCGGGATGCGATGTCGAGACCGATTGGGCCTCCCCAATCCTGGCCCATGACCACGACATCGTTGAGGTCAAGGTGCTCGACGAGCTCGAGCACCACGTCGGCATGCTCGGCGGGCATGTACCCGTACCCGTCGGGGTGGACCGAGAGTCCGAACCCCGGATAGTCCGGTGCAATGCAGCGCACGTCGGGACCTAGCGCCGTGATGATCTCCCGGTACAGGAAGCTCCAGTCGGGGTTTCCATGCATCAACAACACAACGGCGCCGTCACCCTCGTCGATGTAGTGAACCGGTCCCACGCTGCTGTCAAACCATCGCGACTCGAACGGAAACAAGTTCTTGTCCGGGGTGAAGTCCACGATTCCTTCGGGGCGTTCCATGCTGTTCTCCGTCTCGTTGTGCCCGACCGGCCCTTCGGGCCCATGGCTGATCGAATGCACTCACCGTAGAGCGTTTGAAACGATCATTCAGGAAAGACTCACAGTGGATGCCCGAGCGGGCTTGTCGCTGATGGTTGGAGCAACCACGTTGTGGTCGGTTGCGGGTACGCCGGCCACTGTCCACGTCCAGCGAGCGCCGGCCTCGCACTCGGTGATCTCGAACGGCAGTCGACGTCGGTCAGCAGCTCCCAGGCCGACCGACGGCGGCTGGTTTCAGGCGCCTGGGCCCACGTGCAGCACCCGCATCATCTCGTGGTCCTCATGGGAGAGGATGTGGCAGTGCCAGACGTAGCGGCCGGGTTTGTCGAACGTCG
>JAOUGG010000745.1 GCA_029857855.1 Acidimicrobiia bacterium
CACCGAGACGATCAGCGTCAGCCCATCCCCGGTCGACGAGGTGGTCGACCACGGCGTGCACGTCGTCGGCATCGGGGCCTCCCCAGTGGCCGAGCTGGGGTGCGATCCACCCTGCGCCGTATCCGGCACTGCCCCGGATGTTCGGGAGTGCTACCCGGTACCCGGCGCCGGTCAACAGCATGACCTCAACCCCCGGGGCCGGAGCCCAGCAGCCGAGCGGTCCCCCGTGGATGTCGACGATCGTGGGAAGGGGGGCGTCGCCGGCGTCGGGCGGGGAGGCGACCCACGTCTCGATCGGGCCACCGGGCCCGACGACGTCGAGCCTCTTCATCATCGGTTGGGCAAAACGCTTCTGCCAGCTCGATCCGAACCGGGTGTGGGTGTGAACCGCCGTCCGGAGCCGGCCGTCCCCGCCCGGCTCCGCGGTGCGATCGCCGTCGAACTCGACCGTCATCACCTCCATGGCCCGGCCGCCCAGCGTGCCCAGCACCACCATCCGCCCCCGCTCGGCCCGGGGTGCGATGGCCAGGGCGTGGGTGGTCAGATCGAGTTCGGGACCCGGGTCGGTGCGGGATGCGGCCGAGGGCCCCTGGATCGGTCGACCACTGTCGGGGTCGATCGTCCACCGTCGGGGCAGGCTCCGGCCCCGATCGGTGACCGTGGCCACGATGGTCCGGTCGTCGAGCCAGGCCGGACCGATACGCGACGACACCGTCCAGCCGTGCAGATCGGTGTCACACCAGTTGCCGACCGGCCGGTCCAGATCGGGTGCCAGCGTGCACGGCGCGGCGGGTCCGGTGGCGGGAGCAAGGAGGAGTCCAGGGCTGGCCTCGTCGGTCCAGTCCGGATCATCCCAGCCGACCGCCACCAGCCAGCGACCGTCCGGACTCCACGCCGGGTGGCTCGCTCCACCCGGTGCGTCGAGCACCGGCCAAGGCTTCGACCGTCGGGCTCGGGGACCGGCGTCGACGTCGACCGCCCACACGATGGGGCGGGGATGCACGTCGGCCTCAGGGTTGCGATCGGTCACGAAGGCCACCGTGGCGCCGTCGGGGTGCCAGGCCAGACCGCTCACGCCGTGATCCCCGCTCGTGATCTGGCGGGGTCGATCCGGGGCGGCCCGACCGACGGGGACGTCGACGACGAACAGGTGCGCCCAGCGGTCGACGTGGCCGTTCTCGTCCCACCGCCAGTCGGTGCGGGTGATCCGCCGGGCTCGGGAGGATGGGGTGTCGCCAGAGGCGGTCGAGCCGACCGGGGGATGAGGGCCGACCAGCCATCGGGGCGGATCGATCTCGGCGGCCATGGCCAACCGGCTTCCGTCGGGTGACCAGGCGATCTCGCTGATGGCGCCGAATCCCGGCTTGGTTCCTCGGGGCGCAATGGTGCGGGTCCGGCCACCGGCGATGGGCATGACCAGGATGGTCGTCGGCGGCTCGGGGGTCCTGCCACCTCCTGCCTTTGGGGTGCGACCGGTGTCGGCCGATCGTCGCAGAAAGGCGATCAGGCGTCCGTCGGGGGAGATGCGGGGGTGGCCGTCGATGACCGGACCGTCGGTGAGGCGTACCGCCCGCCGCGGTGACCGGTGGGGGTGAGCGGGGTCGCCCAGATCGACCAGGTGAAGATGGGTTCGATAGTGGCCTCGATGCACGACCCGTCGGGCCACCACGGCCAAGCGGCCGTCGGGGTTGACGTCGAGTTCCTCGACCACCGCCACCCGGGTGATGTCACCCGGTGTCATGGGCTGTTGCCCCGTCGTCGACGTCATCGCTTCTCCTCGGTGGTGACGGGCAGCCGGGGGAACGTCTGCTCCCAGTTTCGTGAGAAGGTGACCGATTCACCGTCGCTGGTGGTACCTACGACCTCCAGGTCGAGGTTCAGGTGGAAGGCGTGGTGGTCGGAGCGGACCAGGAGCCGGGCCTCGGTGGCGGCGCTGATGCCGGGCCAGGCCAGTTCGAACCGGGCCCGACCGGAGGCGTTGGCGAGGGCAGGATCGACGGTCGAGACGGCGAGCTCGCCCTGGTAGTCCTCGGAAACGGTCCCCCCGTGGAGGCCGTCGTAGTGGTCGCCGTAGCGGGTAACGACCCGGGTCTGACGGGCCAGGACGTCATGCTCGATCCGCCAGGTCACCCCCTCGGCCTCGTCGGGTGATGGGCCGCCGCCCGGCCCGAAGGTATGGGTGGAGTCCGGTGCGGGGTCGATCACCGGGAGGAGCAGCGCCACCCGGCCGAGGTCGACGTCCAACGTAAGCGGACCGGGAGGGGGCCAGCAGTTGGGCCAGTCGGTTCCGGCCACCGCGAGGCGGAGACGGTGACCATCGACGAGTGTCCAGGTGGTGGCCTCGAACTCGATGGTGGCGTCGTACCACCGACCGGGCTCCAGCGGCGTCGGCCGGCTACCGGGCCGCCCGCCGGGGTCGGCGGGCCAACACTCCCGGTGAGTCAGATCGAGCATGCCCCGGGTGATGAGGGCCGAGGTGCCGTCAGGGTACACGTCGCAGAGCTTGACGCTCACGTGGCCGTAGGGCCGATCACTGCGGACCCGCAGGTGTACCGCGGGTTGGCCGATGATCTCGATGGCGGTGTTGCCGCCGATCTCTCCGCCGCCGATTTCTCCGCCGCCGATCTCTCCGCAATCCCAGTCGACGGTGATCGATGCCGCGTTG
>JAOUGG010000628.1 GCA_029857855.1 Acidimicrobiia bacterium
TGGGCATCCTCTCGCGGGAGTTCCAGATCCCCTGCGTTATGACCGCCTACCTGACCGACAGCGACTTGCGCTACGAGACCGGCGGCGACAACGCCGCCCACTTCGACGCCATGATCAGCGCGCTCGACGGCAAGCGGGCGCGGCTGCACTGCAGTGACTCCGAAATCGGCAAGATCGAACTCGTCTGAAGGGAATGAACCATGGCAGATTACAAGCAACGCTACGAGGAGAACGACGAGGGGCTCCGGTTCCAGGACCTCGAATACGTCGGCAACTTCCACGACCTCCCGCCGGTTCCCGACGGGATCCTGGGCGACCGCATGATGCGGCAGCGGGCCAAGTCCGGGGTGCTCGAGAAGGTGTCCAAGGAGGAGGTGCTGAAGGACGAGTTCACGATCGATGAACTGAACGACCTCAACAACTACCTGGCCGGGAACATCTGGGACGTTCTGGTCATGCGGGCCACCGAGGGCGAGTCGGGCATGATCCCCCGCCAGCAGTACGAGATCCTGGCCTTCATGAACGAGTTCTATCGCTGGCCGGAGATCCTCCAGATGGCCACCGACGAGGTCGGCGCCCAGGGCATCATGGACATCGGTGCCTCGGCCCGCCGGGAGATCGGTACGAAGGTCAACTGCGTGCACGACTGGTGTATCGGAGCCGTGGGATTCGGTATGGGCCGCTGCGGCCTGTTGGCCCTCGAGGTCATCGAACCCGACGACTACATCGCCGAGTCGAACACCATCCTCAAGTTCATGCAGCGGATCCTCTGGGGCAAGCGCCAGGACGGCTACATCCTGAACTCCCAGGATCGCTACCGCTGTCAGATCCACGAGAGTGACTTCCTGCAGCCCCTGATCGATCAGATGGAGGCATTCGAGCAGGGCAGCCCGGCCCACGACGACTTCATGCGGTTCAACGCAGCGGCCGAGCTGCTGTCGTTCCTCGACCACTACGATTGCCGGCTCGGCCTTGGCGACACGGGTCCGTATCCGCTGCCCAACGGCAACATCCTCATTGTCCGTGATTTGTTCACCAACGAGGAGGCCTACCACTGGAGCGACGTGTGCGACATGGAGAATGTGCCGCACTGCTACAGCCTGCTGCTCGAGATCGATGCCGAAGCCATGGGCCTCAACGAGATTCGGGTGAACGACATCTCGACCACCTTCACCCGACCCAAGAACTACATCCCGTTCGTGCGGTCCGGCGCGGTGTTCGTCCGCGAGAAGTGGAACACCCCGATGTCGGAGGTCTACCCGGTCGCCATCAGTGATCTGGCCGATCATCTCAAGGGGGTGCAGAACGCCACCTTCAAGCTGTACTCGAAGACCGCCAGGATGAGCCGCCGCCAGCTCATCACGAACGGCCTGTACGTGTACTACATCGACATGATCCTGCCTCACCTCCGCCTGGCCGGCGTCTACGACAAGGCCTGCACCGATCTGAACTTCTGGGAGATCGACCGTCGGGTCTCGAACTACTACTACGAGATCGACAAGCGGGGCTTCGCCCAGGAAACCGTGCCGATGAAGATCTTCTCCGGATCGGGCTACCTGCCGTTCTCAGACGGTGCCAGCGTGCGCCGGTCGAAGTACTTCCACACCTGATCGGATCGTCATGATCGATCACACCGACTTCGCCGTCCTCAACGCCATTCACCTCAAGCGGATGGCGACCGTGGACGACGTCGCGGCGATCACCTCACTCGACTCGGCCACTGTGGGGTCGGTGGTGGACCAGGCTGCCGAGCGCGGCCTGGTCGCATCGACCCCGGCGGGGTCGATGCTCATGCCCGACGGCATCGAAGCCGTTCTCGACTACTACAACACCAACTACACCGACCAGCGGGCAAACCCCGAGATGGCGCAGTGGTACGGGCGATTCGAGGAGCTGAACACATCGTTCATCGCCCAGATCTCCGACTGGCAGAAATCGGGCCAGGACCCGCACGTACTGGAAAAAGCGATTCGTTCGGTGGAGCGGCTGACCCGCATGATCGCCGATCTCGTCGACCACCTTCCCCGCTACCAGCGGTATGTCGAACGCTTCAACGCCTCGATCGAGAAGGTGGACGGCGGCGGCATCGACTTCGTGACCAAGCCGACCGTCGACTCACTCCACAACATCTGGTTCGAGTTCCATGAGGACATCCTCTCGGTGCTGGGACGACCGCGGGACACCACCTGACGACATCCCATGACCTCAACCCAACCATCGACGGTGTTCCCGATCGACGAGATCGACGGAAGCGACAAGGTGTTGTTCGGCGGCAAGGGCGCAGGGTTGGCCCGCATGACCGCAGCCGGGCTCTCCGTGCCACCCGCCTTCGTCATCAGCACCGACGGCTTCCGTCTGTGGAACGGACACTCCGGTCGAGGGCTCCCGGCGTCGCTCGACAGCGAGATCACCCAGGCCCTCGCCGACCTGGAGCGACGGGTCCGCCGACGCTTCGCCGACTCCGACGGCCTGCCGCTTCTCGTGTCGGTTCGGTCCGGGGCCGAGATCAGCATGCCGGGGATGATGGACACCGTGCTCAATGTCGGCATCACCGGGGCCAGCGCGGCAGCGCTGGCCGATGCCACCGGTCGACCGGGGTTCGCGGTCGACACCCTCGTGCGATTCTGGCGGATGTACGCCGAGATCGTCCTCTACGACGAGCTACCCGAATCGGCGCTGCTGTCTGCCGCCGCCACCCAGGCCCGATGTCATCCCGGGCTGGGACCGTTTCACGCCCTCGAGGATGCACTCGTAGCCGCGCTCGCCGCGCGGGGCCACGACATTCCATCCAACGCCGTCGATCGACTCCGAGCCACCGTTCTGGCGGTGTTCGAGTCGTGGAACAACCGGCGAGCCAAGACGTATCGTCGCCACCAGGGCATACCGGACGACCTCGGCACCGCAGTGGTCGTCCAGGCCATGGTCTTCGGCAATCTCGACGAACAGTCGGGCTCCGGTGTGGCCTTCTCCCGCGATCCCAATACGGGCGCCCCGACCCTCTACGGGGAGTATCTCGCAGGACGCCAGGGCGAAGACATCGTGTCAGGCACCGAGACGCCGGTTGCGCT
>JAOUGG010000181.1 GCA_029857855.1 Acidimicrobiia bacterium
GCGCTCGACGATCCGCACGGGCTGAGCGACGAACTGCGAACCGAACTGGACCAGGTGGCCCGCACACTGGAGGCCCTGTACCGCGACGCCGTCGACATCGAGTTCACGGTGGAACGCGGAACGCTGTACCTGCTCCAGGTGCGAGCGGCCAAACGAACGGCGGAGGCCGCCGTTCGCATCGCCCTCAGCCTCATCGAGGAGGGAACCGTCGAGCCGGCGGAGGGACTTCGACTGGTCCAGACCGAGCAGTTGGCCAACGCCCTCCGACCCGTCTTCGATCCGGACGACGCAGCCGTCGCCACCGTCCTGGCCCACGGCGTCGGATCCTCCCCGGGAACAGCCGTCGGCGAGGCGATCCTCGACGCCGACCGGGCCGTGGCCAGAAGCAACCAGGGCGCCGCCGTCGTCCTGCTCCGACCCATCACGAGTCCGCTCGACATTCAGGGAATGCTTGCCGCCGATGGCATCGTCACCGCTCGAGGCGGTGCGCTGAGCCACGCCGCGGTGGTATCCCGAGCGCTCGACAAACCCTGTGTCGTCGGCTGCGACACCATCACCGTCAATCCCGAGGGTCAGTGGTTCGAGGTCGCCGGAGCCCGCCACGAGGAGGGAACGATCATCTCCGTCGACGGTTGGTCGGGCCGGATCTACGAGGGAGCGGTGGCCCATCAACCGTCACAGCGGGAGGCCGAATCCGTCGGCCGGCTCCTCACCGTCGCCGACCAGGTCTCGGGCTGCGAATTCTGGTTCAGTTCGTGGCCGGCCGACCCCGGAACCTACCTTCCGGCCCCGGGCGGCCTCGGCCCTTTGCCACTCACCGATCTGGCCATCAATGCCGGGCTCCTCGACGACCTGGTCACCGAGATCGATCGCCTGACCGACGAGTCACACCAAGCGGACGCCGCTGAACGCCTGGCGGACATCGCCATGGCGGCCTTGGCGCCGGTGCTGGCCGACACCGCCGGGCTCGATGTACACGTCCGCCTCCCCAATCTCGGCTCGCCGCGAGCCCAGCGACTCATCGGGGACTGGATGGGCATTGCACCTCAACTCCTGCTGCCGATGGGCATGCCTGCCCTGCATGAGGCTCTCATCTCCGGTATCGCCGCCGCAGCGGCTCAGCATCGAACGGGATCGCTCACGGTCCTGCTCGGCGGTGTCACCCAGACGAGGGAGGTCGAAGCGCTCGCCCGACTGACCCAGCGGATAGCCGGTGACCTCTCCGTCGGAGCCGTCATCGGGAGCGTTGCCGGCCTGGAGTCGATCTCCGGGATCACCGAAGCAGGCCATCCGGTGTGGTTGAGTGTGATCGACCTCCTGCGGTCGTTCCACGGATTTCCCAGCGCCCTCTCGCTGGCCGAAGATGTACTCGGAGCCTACGTCGCCGCCGAGATGATGGACTCGAATCCGCTGACGGCCCTGCCACCGATGCTGAGTCGACAGCTTGCCGACCTGCTGAGCGCGGAACCGGCGGCGCGCCGGGTCGGACTCGACCAGGCGACCCGGATCTCAACGCAGATCGTGATGGAGCTCCGAACAGCGGGACTTGCCGTCTACTCCATCGATCCAGCGCGAGCGGGCACGATTCGACTGCCGCTCGGCCAGGCGGCCGCGTCGGCCGACGGGAAGGACGGAGCAGCCGATGGCTGAGAACCTTGGAGGAGCACTCGGCCTGATCGAGACCCGAGGCATGGCGGCCGCGACCGAGGCGGCGGACGCCATGGTGAAGTCGGCCAACGTGGTGCTCGTGACCAAGCAGCGGCCCGGTGGCGGCATCATCACCATCATCGTGCGAGGCGAAGTCGGCGCCGTCCAAGCGGCGGTCGACGCCGGCGTCGCCGCGGCCTCGGCCGTCGGGCTCGTTCTGTCGACCAAGGTGATTGCCCGACCGGCGGAGGAGATCGAGGGCATTCTCGAGCGTCCACCGGTGCGATGACAATTTCCGGTCCGGAGCCCACCAGCACTACGCTGTTGATACGGACAGGGGGGATTGGTCCGTGGTATCAGCTCGAGGCACACGACAACCAGTGGGCGGCCTGCATCTACCGACAGGCATGAACGCGTTCGGTCCGAACGCTCGTGTGTCGGATCTGATCCACACTCTCACCAATGCCGGGGGGGACGAGGCGACGCTCGTGGCCGTGGCCATCGACGTGGTCGGCGCAGTGACCGGCGCGATGGCCGTCGCAATGAAAGCCGACGGCGAACGGTGGACGGTCGAGGGGGCGTCAACGATGGCGGCCGAGGCCATTGCCGCGGTCGATGGCCTGCCTGCGCCCGCCTCCGACCTCGCAGTCGTCGACGTGGAGCTCGGACGCTGCGGGCCGGCGCTGTTGCTGCGGTGGCCGCGGGCGTCGGCGGCCGTTCTCGTGCTCGGCGACGTCGGTCTGCACCGGCCGTTCGTCGAGTTGCTCGCCACCACCGTCGAAAGTCTGATGACTCGGCAGGAGCTGATCGGACAGCTCAACGATCTGGCCGAGGAGCAGGTCGGCATCGCCCGTTTGCTCGCCATCCGCGACGTCGATCAACTGTTGCTCTCGACGGTCAACACCGCGAACCAACTCATCGACGGTGACATGGCGGGCGTGATGCTGGGCGCCGAGGACGACCTCGTCATGCAGTGCTGTGTGGGGAATCGGAGTCGACAGACCGAACAGCTCCGTTTTTCGCCCGGCCAGGGCGTCGCGGGCCTCGTCATGCAGCGCGGCGAGCCGTGCAAGGTCGACGACTACCTCGAGAGTCGTACCATCACCCACGATTTCGACTCGCTGGCCCGTATCGAGGAGACGAAGTCGGCCTTGGCGGCGCCCCTGATCGTCGACGGCAACACAATCGGGGTGCTCGAAGTTTGGCGACGCCGCCCGTCGGTCTTCAGCGACAGCGATGTGGCGCGGCTCGTCACGTTGGCCAACCTGGCGGCCATCGCCATCGACAATGCCCGCCTGCATGCGCTCAAGGCGGAGAACCTGAGTCGTCTGGCGGAGACCACCGACACCCTGAGCAAACAGCTCGGAGCACTCGGACAGGCCCGATCCACCCAGACGACACTGAGCCGCCTCCTGCTCGACGGTGAGGGTGCCGACGCCGTGACCAGGGCCATTGCCACAAAGTTGAACGCCGGTGTGGCCCTGCTGTCGGCCGAACTCCGGGTGATCAGTCAATGGCCCCGAACGTTGCACGTCGACGACATCGTGCCCCGGCTCCGGTCACTGTCGGGCCTGGACCGACCGGGAATCGATCACCAGACCGTCCAGCTTGGTCCAAGCCGCTGGTTGGCGGCGCAGGCCGTGCGAGGCGGGTCCAACCACCTCGGCTGGTTCTGTGTCGTGCTCGGCGGCGAGCCGGGTATCGGCGAAGACCTGGTGATCAGCGAGGCGGCCACCGTCACGGCACTGTGCCTGGTCATCGAGCGGGCAGCGGAGGCGGCACGGGTCGACCACCGCCAGTCGCTGGTCTGGAATCTGATCGAGGGGACGATCGGCCAGCGACGGGCCGCGGTCGATCAGGCCCGTTGGCTGCGCGTCGACGTCAACCGAGCCAGGCGGCTCGTCCGAGGCGAGATCATACCCAGCGGCCCGGCGGGTCGAACGAGTTCGACCGACGACGACTACGAACAGGCGCGCCGGCGGGTCCTGGCCAAGGTTCGGGGTGCAGCGATGAACGTCGGCGTCGGCGAACTCGTGGCCGCCCGGGGTAACGATCTGGCCATCATCGTCCCCGACCGTGATCTACCCGCGATTCGCAGCCTGGTCGCTGAACTCGATGCCGCCGTCGCCGGCGTACTGGTCAATCACGGCGTCGCCTGGGGGGTCAGCGGGCCGTGCCCGAACCTCCTGGATCTCGATCGGGCCAACGCCGAGGCGATTTCGGCCGTGCGAGCGGCAACCAGACTCGGGCTCGACGGCACGGCGGCGTACGAGGACCTCGGTGTCGTCCGGCTGATCGTCTCCAACGACGATGGGGACCTCCGACACTTCCTGCACGACATCATCGGCCCGCTGCTGCAACACGACGCCGAACGCAACAGCGAGCTGGTCGACACGCTCCGCGCCTACTTCGCCGCCGACTACTCGCACGCCGACGCGGCGGAACGCTTGCACATCCACCACAAGACCTTTGGCTACCGGCTGTCCAAAATCGAGGCTCTCACCGGTCTCGACCTTCGAGGTCACGAAGGCCGGATGCAGGCCGACCTGGCCCTCAAGCTGCACGACGTGGCGACCGGCTCGTAGCGGTCCGAGGTCGGCGCCCACCTCCCGACCCGGTTCACCTGCCATACTCGATGTCGTTGCCGGAGACGTCGGAAAGGCAGTGACCATGGGGGCAGGAACCAAGATCGTCGTGCCGGGTGTGGCTCGCCTGCCTGCGTTCTGTCACGCCGTCATCGCCGGCGACTTCATTTACGTGTCCGGAATGCTCGGGGCCAAGGCCGATTCGATGGACCTGGTGGAGGGCGGGATCGGCCCGGAGACCCGGCAGACGCTCCGGAATATCGAGACGATCCTCGCCGCCTGTGACGCCACACTCGACGACCTGGTCAAGGCCAGCGTGTACCTGCACGACATGGCCGACTTCGCCGCCATGAACGAAGCCTGGCTCGACATCGTCGGCGATGACCCGCCGGCCCGGATCACCGTCGGGCGAGCCGACCTGGCGCTCGGCGCCGCGGTGGAGATCGACTCGATCGCCTACAAACCAAGAGCGTGATTCGGCGATGATCGAAGTCGTGCAACGGCTGGAGTCCCTCCCGATCGGTGCCTCTTTGGAGTCGGCTGCTCGCCGATGCCGGCTCGAGATTTGTAGCAAAGGGCGAGGCATCAACTCGCCTTTTGCCACAAGAGTTCAGTGGCGGGCTACACCTGGGTGTTGCAGTAGTACACGACCTGGTGTTTGAAGCTCGTCTTTCGGATCGGCTCCCGCGAACGGGGACTCAGCTGGCCGGTCTTGCCGAACACGGCCAGATGATCGGCGTACTCCCCCGGCTCACCGTGGAGATCGGTGAACGGGCGTTCCTCGAGCGAGGTCCCCCGGTACTTGATGGCGTCGTGCATGATGCCGACCACCGACCGGTAGAGACGGCGGATCTCCTGTGTCGACAGGCTCGAACTCGACCGGTCATGACGCAGACCGGCGTCGAAGAGGATCTCATTGGAGTAGACGTCGCCGATGCCGACGAATACGGCCGGATCGGTCAACATCAGCTTGAGCGGCGTGTCGTAGTTGACGACGAGACGGCCGAAGTCCACCCACGACAGCGGGCTCTCGAGCAGATCGAGGCCCCGCTCCTCGGGAGGTGGCAGCGCACTCTCGACGTCGTCATCGTGAACGACGTGGATCGAGCTGGAGCCCTTCTTGTCGCCGATACGAAGATCGCCGGTCTGGGTGAAGGTGATGACGGCCACGATGTCGGAGGCGTTGTCCTCCCGGGTCGGCACCTTCTCGAGGCGTCCGTTCTCACCCAGTTGCACGACGATGTTGTATTCGTTGTCGAGCGTGATGATGATGGCCAGACCGCTGCGGCCGACGGCCTCGACCTTGGCCCCCACGAGATTCTTTCCGAAGTCGGCTTTGGTCTTGATCCCGTCGAACGACTTCAGCACGATGGCCTCTGCGCTCTTGATCTTTCGCCCGACGATGTCGCGCTCCAGATCCCGCCGGAGTGTTTCGATCTCCGGCAACTCAAGGTTGATCACGTGGTTTCCTCTCCGATGCCCGAAAGGGCGACTACCGCCGCGTAGGCGGAACGGGCGGCTACCTGCTCAGCCCGCTTCTTTGACGTTCCGGCCCCTCGACCGCGGGGGACGCCGTCGATGATGGTGACCGCTGTGAATCGCTTGTCGTGATCCGGGCCGGAGCCGGAGATCTCGTAGACCGGCGTACCGAGCGAAAGTCGAGCGGTGAGTTCCTGCAACTGGGTCTTGTAGTCGCGGCCGCCCGGCTGCTCCGCCGCCTCCAGAATCGCGTCGTGGGTGAGAGCCAGGATGACTCGTTCGGCCGCAT
>JAOUGG010000747.1 GCA_029857855.1 Acidimicrobiia bacterium
CAGGTACTGGCCACCGCCGGCAGGTTCTTCGCCGATGTTGCCGGCATCGTCGGGCTCGACGTGGCCGTGATAGTCGTTGAACGCCAGCAGCTGGAGGTCAACCAGCTGGCCGGGGGGATCGACCTGTCCTTTGCCGTTGTTGCCTCCGGGAGCAGCCGACGCCGGAACGACGAGCGCAACCAGCAGCGAGACGGCCATGAGGGCCATCACTCCCAGTCGAATTCGGGATCCGGTCCGGGGACGCCCGGCCAGATCGGTTCTTCCACTACCCATGTCATCCACCTTTGTCGATCCCTCCATCGCGGTTGCTTCACAAACTACCAGGGTCAAGCATGTCGGTGGCAAGGTGTGTGGAGAAGTACCTGCTGCCTACCGGTCCGATCCCGCTGTTCAAGCGGCGATTTGCTCGGCGGTCGACACGGTCAGTGATCACCCGGCGTAGGCAAACTGGTCGGGCCGGGCCCGGTCCGGCCCGCCGGACGTGCCGTGGCCTCAGTGACGGTGAGCGCTCGGCGGTCGGGTCCAGCCCGGTGGCGTGGCCACGACTGCCACCGATATCGGGGTGTGCTCGAGGAGAAAGGCCGCGGTGGGCCCGAGGCGATCCTCCTGGATGGTCGTCCCGGCCACGATGATGTCGATCTCGAGCTCCAGCGCAAGGCCGCCGAGCTCGGCGGCGGCGTTGTCGGCGGTTCGGGCCATCGTCGTCACCTGGCGGGCCCCGAGGAGGGTGGCCAGGTCGGCGGCGGTGCGAAGGGTGGGATCGGCCGTGGCCACGCCGTCGGATGGTCGGAACGGATCGAGGGTCGGCGCCGTCACGATGTGGGCCAGCGTCAGCCTGGTTCCCCGCGTCGCCGCCAGGCCGCAGGCGAGTTCGAGCGCGGCGCGGCTGGTGTGATCGCCGGTGATCGGAACCAGCGCGTGGGTGAACAGCAGTGGCTGCGGTCGGTCCGAGATCCGCTCTCGACGCACGATGACGATCGGTGTGTCGGCTGAAGCCAGCACTTTCCGATGGAGCTCGCTGAGTACCGGCTCGTCCGGGGTTTCGTTCACGCCCATGATGACGGCGCCGTAGCCGCGGTGGGTTTCAGCCACGAGTCGATCCGGTTCGCCGCGGTGTTCGAGCACTCGAAGGCTGCGGTCGGCGAAGGTGTTGAGGACCGGCGCCAGTTGTGTGCGATCGACGGAGGTGGCGACGACCACCGGCTGATGCGGGGGCCAGCAGCCTTGAATGAATTGCGCAGCGGCAATGGAACCGGGTCGCCCTCGGGTGAGCAGCAGGGGCGGGCGTTCGGAGAGTACGACCTGGCGGCGGGCGGCCTCCTCGGCGGCAAGGCGTCGCTGTTCGGACTCGGTGCCAGGCCAGTCGCGGAGCGTTCGACGCAGCAGTGGTGGGGCGACGATCGACGTGGTCAGCGCCATGATCACAATGGCGGCATAGGAGGCGTCGGTGAGAATGCCGAGGCTCAGCCCGATGGAGGCGATGACGATCTCCAACGCGCCCCGAGCGTTCAGACCGACGCCGAGGGCACGGGCTTCGGGCCCGGGGAGGCCGGCCAGCCGGGCTCCGATGTCGGCGCCGACCAGCTTGGTGACGCTGGCGACGGCGATGATGATCAGACTCCACAAGGCGACCGTCGGGTTGGCGAACACGGCGACGTCGACCCTGAGTCCGGCCGTGGCGAAGAACAGGGGTGCCAGCGCGGCGTTGGTCACCGTCTCCAGGACGGAGATCGCCCGATCGTCACGCCAGCGCGAGCGCCCGATCAACAAGCCGGCCACGAACGCTCCCAGGACAGCCTCGACGCCGATCGCCTGGGTCACGGCACCGGCCATGGCGACGACGCCGACCATCAACCCCACCTGGGCCTCGATCCCCCGTCCTGCGGTCTCCCGCAGCCCCCAGTCGACGACGATACGCCCGGCGGTCAGTGCAATGACGGCGAACGCGGCGACGGCGAGAATCGTCGTGGCCAGGGCGCCCGGTGTGGGCGCACCGCCGGAGGAGGCGATCCCGACGACCAGCCCCAGCAGCACCCAGCCGATCACGTCGTTGGCCACGGCGACCGCCAGGATGAGCTGGCCGACGTTGCGGCGGACCATGCCCAGCTCGGTGAGCACCCGGGCCACGACCGGCAGCGACGAGATGCTGAGAGCGACGGCCAGGAACAGGGCGAACAGGCCGGTGCTCGTCGTCGACCCGATGAGGGCGTCCGGTACGACCAGACCGAGCCCGAATCCGCCGATCAGGGGAACGAGGAGGCTGCCGGCCGTCACCAGCGCGGCCGGTCGCCCGAGCTGTCGCACCACATCGAGGTCCGACTCGATGCCGGTGCTCGCCAGCAGGAGCAGGAGCCCGAGCCAGGCCAGAGCGAACAGCATCGACGCGTCCTCGCCCGGAGCGAACACCCACTCGAACGCTCCGGGGGCCACCCGACCGAACAGCGAGGGTCCGGCCACGATCCCGGCGGCGAGTTCACCGACCACGGCCGGTTGTCCGATTCTGCGGGCGAGCGCCCCGCCGATCCGGGCCAGGCCGAGCAGGACGGAAACCTGCACGAGGAAGACCAGCACCTCGTGTTCACCCGGCGGAGCGATACCAAGGATCGCACTCCCCATGCCCATGCGTGAATGTACCTCATGCCGGGGGTTCAGGCTGTCAGCCT
>JAOUGG010000746.1 GCA_029857855.1 Acidimicrobiia bacterium
ATCGACTTTCGATATGTTAGAAGCTGACGCTACATATCGAAAGTCGATAAGTCAAGAAGAATTCTTCAGGGGTGGCCGTTAGCGCAGGGAGATGCCGGCGACCTTGGTTTCGAGGTACTCGTCCAGCCCCTCGTGGCCGCCCTCGCGGCCCAGGCCGGAGTCCTTCATGCCGCCGAACGGCACGGTGGCCGACGTCGGGTTCACGTCGTTGATGCCGATGATCCCGAACCGCAGCTTCTCGAAGGCGGTGATCGCGGTGCGCATCGAGTCGGTGTAGACGTAGGCGGCGAGGCCGTAGTGGGTGTCGTTGGCCAGCTCGATCACCTCGTCGACATCGTCGTAGGTCACCACCGGGGCCACGGGCCCGAACGTCTCCTCCCGGTAGACGGTCATCTCCGGGGTGACGTCGGTGAGCACGGTCGGGGCATAGAAGAAGCCCCGGTCGAGCCCGTTGTCGGTGAGACGCTGCCCGCCGGCCGGAACACCGGCCCCTTTCGAGCGGGCGTCGTCGACCTGGGCCGCCACCTTGTCGACCGCCCGGCTGTCGACGAGCGGGCCGACGCCGACGTCGGCGTCCATGCCGTTGCCGGTGACCAGGCCCGACACCCGCTTGGTCAACATGTTGACGAAGGCGTCGGCGGCATCACGGTGCACGTAGAGGCGGTTGGGGCTGATGCAGGCCTGCCCGGCGTTGAGGAACTTGAGCGCCGCCGCGCCCTTGGCCGCGTTCTCCGGGTCGGCGTCGGGGTAGACGATGAACGGGGCGTGGCCGCCGAGCTCGACCGACACACGCTGAAGCGATGCGCCGGCCTTGGCCGCCAGCGTGCGGCCGACGGCGGTGGAGCCGGTGAAGGTCAGTTTGCCGACCCGTTTGTCGGAGGTGAAGACGTCGCCGATCGGAACCGGGTCGGCGGCCGTGACCAGGTTGATCACGCCCGGGGGAACGCCCGCCTCGGCGAAGATCTCGAACACCGCCTTGGCGCACAGCGGGGTCGCTTCTGCCGGTTTGAGGACCAGCGTGCACCCGGCCGCCAGGGCCGGAGCCATCTTTCGCGTCAGCATCGAGATCGGGTAGTTCCACGGGGTGACGGCGGCGACGACCCCGATCGGCTGGCGGACCGACAGGAACCGCTGGTCGGGGCGGGCCGACGGCAGCCACTGGCCGCTCAGGCGCCGGCCCTCCTCGGCGAACCAGCGGATGAAGTCGGCGGCGTAGCCAACCTCGAAGGTCGCCGCCTTGAGCGGCTTGCCCTGTTCGGTGACCATCAGCCGGGCCAACTCCTCGGCCCGTTCGTTCATGAGGTTCCAGGCCCGCATGAGGATGTCGGCGCGCTTGAAGGCGGTGGTGGCCGCCCATCCGCTGAAGGCGGCGTCGGCTGCGGCGATGGCGGCCTCCGCATCGGTGGCGCCCCCGTCGGGGACGGTGCCGATCACTTCCCCCGTGGCCGGGTTGATGACCTCGAAACTGGCCCCGGACTGGGCGTCGATCCATTCGCCGTTGATGAACATGACGCCAGCTTAGGTTCGGCCCTGCGTCCGCAGCGAGCCGGCCGTCCAACGAGAAACGGCCCCGCAAGGTCTGCACGATCTTGCGTGCTCGACACGCACGATCGCGCCGGCCCGGCACCGAGGGTTTCCTCGATTCGCTGACGGAGCCGTGGTTGGAACAGGCGCTCGAAATCGCCGAGCGGCTGGGCGCCGAGCGATCCGTCGACGACATACGCCTCGGCGTGGCCGTTACCCGGGGTCTTCTGATCGAGGTCTTGGCCACCGACGATGTGGGTCCGGCGACCGCGTCACTGGAGCGTTTCATCGAGATGTGGGAGCGGGCCTGATCTCGTTCTGCCCGCGGCGGACGGGACTCGGTTCCGCCTAGCGCACGCAGAACGCGGTGGTTGCGTTTAGTCGTCGATGCCGAAGTCGAAATCGGGCGGGAAGGCGCTGAGGTCGATGTCGTCGTCGTCCTCGTCCTCGCCGTAGCCGTAACGCCTCTCGGGTATTTCGGCGATGAGCTTGGCCACGGCGAGCCCGGCGATGACGCCGAACAGGTGGCCCTCCCAGGAGATGCCCGCTTGCGGTACGAGTCCGACGATGAGGCCGTAGTACAACATGATGGCGACGAGGGCCGGGGCCATGGCGGCGGGTCGACGCTCGAACCAGGCCGCCCCAAGGAGCGCGCCGAAGTAGGCGAAGACGACACCGCTGGCCCCGATGTGGTTGCCGGTTCCGCCGAGCAGCCAGGTCAGGCCACCGCCGATCAGCGCGCCGGCGACGGTCACGATCAGCCATCGGGCTCGGCCTCGAATGGCCACGAGGCCGCCGAGCACGACGAGTGGGGCGGTGTTGGAGAAGACATGGCCCCAGTCGCTGTGGAGGAACGGGGCCCACAGGATGCCGTCGATGCCGTCGGCTGCACGAGGGTGGATTCCGCCGCGCTGCAAGGCGCTGCCGAAGAGGAAGGTGTCGACCGCCTCGATCATCCAGATGGCCACGATGTAGAAGGCGATGAGTACGAAGGCGGATCCGGCGGCGAGGCGGGTGACACGCTGGATGGTCGACTCGTCGTGAGGGCCGTAGCCGGCGACGAAGCCGCGGCCGTCGGTGGGGTCGAAGTTGTCGTACCGGCCGCCGGTCATCTCTCCAGCCTAACGCTCAGGTCAAGC
>JAOUGG010000748.1 GCA_029857855.1 Acidimicrobiia bacterium
CCTGGTGACGAACGCCCCGGTGCTGTTCGACCTCGTCACCGACCCCGCCGACCCCAACGACTCCAACGACCCCGACGCCTCAGGTTGGGGCGGGGATGTCCGCTCCGATGATCCGTTTCCCGGGCGGCTGTACTCGAGGTGGACCGACAGCGGGCTCGCCGACCTGCTCGAAGGGGCCGGGTTCGTGGTCGAATCGTCGGCCGAGTCGGGTACCGGGCTGCGTGAGGTGCGGGCTCGGCGCCGGTTGACGCTCCCTGACACCGTCGGGCCTGGCATGTCGGTTCTGATGTGTGGCCTCAATCCGTCGATCCATGCCGCCGAGGCGGGTGTCGGGTTCGTGACCGGGAGCAATCGTTTCTGGCCCGGCGCGATGGCCGCCGGCCTGGTGTCGTCGGATCGCGATCCGTACCGGGCGTTCGTCGACGATGCCGTTGGGATGACCGACCTGGTGAAGCGGGTCACCAGGCGGGCCGATGAACTCACCGAAGCGGAGTATCGCACCGGGCTGGCCCGGGTCGAGCGACTGGTGGCCTGGCTGCAACCCCGGATCGTCTGTTTCGTGGGCCTGACGGGGTGGCGGGTGGCCATCGACCGCAGCGCCGTGGCCGGGCTCCAGCCCCGTGATCTGGCGGGACGACCGGTCTACGTCATGCCGAGCACGAGCGGGCTCAACGCCCACTGCCAACTGCCCGACGTCATCGAGCACTTCACCGAGGTTCGACGCCTGTCAGCCCGAATGTGATGCCATGTGTGCGCGCAGGACGTCGAGACCGACGGATCCGATGGCCAGCAGATCGGCGTGGAATGTCTTCAGATCGAAATCGGGACGGCCGCTGTGTTCGGTCCGGAGGTCGAGGATGGCCTGCTCCCCCACCTTGTAGGAGATGGCCTGCCCGGGCCAGCCGAGGTAGCGGGTGACCTCCGAGTCGGCTTCCTCATGACTCAACAGCGCCCTGGTTCGCAGGAGCTCGTAGGCCAGGTCGTACGTCCATGTTTCGCCGGGGTGGAAGCTGACGTCATCGGGGATGGGAAGGCCAAGATGAACGCCGATGTCGATGGCGATCCGGCAGGACCGGAACAACTGGCTGGTCAGCAGGCCGGCCCGATACTCGGGTCGTTCCAGATAGCCGAGTTCATCCATGAACCGCTCGGCGTAGAGCGCCCAGCCCTCTCCCGAGCCGGGATACCACACCCAGGTTCGATGGAACCGGGAGAGGCGATCACCCTGGGACACCTGCACCCCGACCTGCAGGTGGTGACCGGGGAATCCTTCGTGGTAGGCGGTGGTGATCTCCTGGAACAGCGGCAGGAACGTCTTCCCCTCGATCGGGTACCAGATCGAGCCCGGGCGGCTGAAGTCCTCCGATGGTCCGACGTAGGAGGCCGCCGAGGCGCCGCCGGCGGGTTCGACCTGCACGTTGATCGTCTTGATCGGATCGGGAACGTCGAAATGGGAACCGTCGAGTTGTTGGAGCGCCTGCAGCTGGCGCTCCTTCATGAAGGCGATGAACTCGTCGGTCGAGGTCATGGCGTAGGCGGGGTCGGTCATGAGCATGTCGAACACCTCGGCCGACGACTTCGACGAGTCGATCTCCGCCGCCACGCTCTGGAGTTCCGACCAGAGCCGTTCCACCTCGCCCCATCCCCAGGTGTAGGTCTCCTCCAGATCGAGTGAGGTGCCGAGGTAGAGGCCGGCCAGCATGGCGTAGCGGTCGCGGCCCACCCCGTCGGCCTCGACGGAGTCGGGGGCGTAGGTCGTTTCGAGATAGCTGTTGAAGTCGTCGAACGCCCCTTTGGCGCCGTCGATGGCCGAGCGGGCCCGGTCTGTGAACGATTCGGATGCCCCACCCCATGTTTCGAGCTTGGTGAGGAGCTGATCGAAACTCGACTCGGTGCCGGTGGCCAGGCGGCCCTGCTCGATGACGGCCTCGACCTGCCTACGGGCGACGGCCACCCCTCGACGCCGGCCCTCCTCCAGGCTTTGGCGGTAGCCCTCGAGCGCCGCAGGCAGCGTTTCGAGGCGGGTGAGGATGGCGTCCCATCCCTCCTGGGAGCCGGTGTCGTGCGACCCGAAGACCATGCGGAGATCCTGGTGGGGACTGACGATGTTGTTGAGGTCGCGCAGGTGTTCATCGGCGTCAGTCAGCGTGGCGACGAGATTGCACTCGTCGAGGAGGACGTCGAGGGCGAGTTGATCACGTTTGTCGTGGATGTCGCACGCCTCGGCCCGTTGGGCGATATCGGCCCAGACCTCGGCTCGCCGCTCGTAGCCACCGGGTGACAGGTCGGGCCATTCGTGGTCGTGGCCGGAGACGCCGGCCATGGTGGCGTGGATCGGGTCGGTGGCGGCCGCCAGATCGGTCGCTTGGTCGCTCAGCACGAAGATGTCGGTCGTGGCGTCGGTCATCTCGCCAGCCTAAACGGGCGGAGTCTCATGTGTCTCGCTTCTTCTTGTTGTGAGGATCGCACAGGATTTGTCCGTTGGACAGTTTGGTGGGTCCGCCTCTCGAGTGGGGTGTGATGTGGTCGGCTTGCAGCCACGCGTAGGGTGCATCGCAGCCTGGTATCTGGCGTCGCCCTCTGGCTTGGGTGAGGAGTACCTGCCGCGAGCTTCGGGTGGATGGGTGTGCCGTCGTCGAGTTCACAGCGCCGACTCAGGTCG
>JAOUGG010000750.1 GCA_029857855.1 Acidimicrobiia bacterium
CGGCTCCGCCGCTCAGCATCGGTCCGGGGATTCGGGGCGAGGACCGCCTCTGCGTGACCGAGGCGCTGCTCGGCTTCGACGGGCCGCCATCGCTGGCGCCGGCATCGATCGACGACTACCGCTTCATGCTCGCTTGACCCGGACTGGTCGCTGGTCAGGATTCGGGTGCCAGCCAGACGGCCGCATCGGGGGGAAGCTTGGTACCGATCGTCGGTCCGGACGACAGCACGATCTCACCCGGCGGAAGGTCGTCCGCCGGTAGGGGAGTGGAGCCCATGTTCACGACAACGGTCGCCCCGCTGCCGCGGCGGAACGCCAGTATGTCCACGCCGAGATCCAACATGTCGAGCTCCTCGTCGGCGACGAACAGATCGCCCCGTAGCCTGATCGCCGATCGGTAGAGATTCAAGGTGGAGGCGGGATCGCCCTTCTGCGCCTCGACCGACAGGTCGCCGAAGATCGGGGGCTGTGGCAGCCAGGAGGGCCCCTCGCCGAATCCGAACGACGAACCGTGCTTCGCCCACGGGATCGGCACCCGGCACCCGTCACGCCCTTTGACGGTGTGCTTCGACCGTTCCCACGTCGGGTCCTCCAGTACCTCCACCGGAAGATCCCAGACTTCGGGCAGACCCAGTTCGTCGCCCTGGTAGATGTAGGTCGACCCGGGCAGCGCCAAGGTAACCATCACGGCCGCACGGGCTCGGCGGGCTCCGGCCTCGGCGTCGAGCACGTCGTGCGGCCCGTCGAGCAGCCAGCGCTCGTAGTCGATGCCGGGCGGAAGCCCGTAACGGGTGGCGTGGCGGACGATGTCGTGGTTCGACAGCACCCAGGTCGAGACGGCGCCGATCGCCGCAGCTCGGGCGGCGGAACCGACGATGATGGAGCGGAAGTCGTCGGCCGACCATTTGGCTTTCAGGAGATCGAAGTTGAACGATTGGTGGTATTCGCCGGGTCGAAGGTAGAGAGGCAGCCGGTCGGGATGGACGTTGGCCTCGGCCACCATCATCCGGTTGTCGTATTCGTCGAGCACAGCACGCCAGCGGCGAATCAGCTGATGCAGCTCGTCGCGGTCCCAATGGGGATGGGAGCCGTCCGGCAGACGCTGGCCCCGATCGTCCAGCAGATCGACCGGCGCATCGGGAAACGAGCGATCCTTGACCATCCCGTGGGCCACGTCGACCCGGAAGCCGTCGACGTCCCGATCGACCCAGAAGCGCAGGATACTGTCGAACTCGTCCCGGACTTCGGGGTGTTGCCAATTGAGATCGGGTTGGCTGATGTCGAAGATATGGAGATACCACTCGCCGTCATCGACCCGCGTCCAGGCCGATCCTCCGAAAACGGCCTGCCAGTTGGTCGGCGGCTCGTCGCCACCAGGTCCACGGCCGGCTCGAAAGATGTATCGCTGTCGTTCCGGTGAACCCGAACCCGCGGCGAGGGCGGCCTGGAACCAAGGATGTTCGACCGAGGTGTGGTTGGGTACGACGTCGATGAGAAACCGCATCCCCCGTTCGTGAGTCTCGGAGATCAGTGCGTCGGCCTCGGCCAGGGTGCCGAAATCGAGATGGATCGCGCGATGGTCGACGACGTCGTAGCCGCCGTCGGCCATGGGCGACGGATACCAGGGATTGACCCAGATCGCATCGATTCCGAGCTCGGCGAGATGATCGAGGCGGGCCCGCAGCCCGGCCAGATCGCCGGTCCCGTCGCCGTTCCCATCGGCGAAGGAGCGGATGTACACCTGGTAAACGACTGACCGGCGCCACCAGGCGGGTGAGCCGGACTGTTCCATCTGCATCGATTCCGGTTGATTCATCGTTCTCCACATCACGATTCGAAGCTGCAGTATTCGAGGCTGCTTGACCATCGAACTGCATGACGTTCAGGACTGCTCCAGTACACCCGATACGGTGGGCTTCGTCGACCTTGAAGTGGAGTTGTAGTCGCCTTGGCTGATAGAAAGACGTTCGTCGAAGACACCGAGCCCTACATGGCATCGCTGTATTCGACGGCCCGGCGTCTCACCGGCAATCAGGCCGATGCCGAGGATCTCGTGCAGGAGACGTTCCTCAAGGCGTTCCGCTCGTACGAGAGCTTTCAGGAGGGTACCAACCTCCGGGCCTGGCTGTTCCGGATCCTGACCAACAGCCACATCAACCGCTACCGGGCCAAGCAACGGCGCCCGGCGGAGACCGAGCTCGACGACCTCGACGACCTCTACCTGTACCGGCGGTTCCGACCGGCTGCCGGTGTCGGGCGAAGCGCCGAGGAGACCCTGATGGAGTCGTTCTCCGAGGCCGAGGTGGTGGCCGCGGTCGAGGCACTTCCCGACATCTACCGCATGGCCGTGCTCCTGGCCGACGTCGAGGGTTTCAGCTACGCGGAGATCGCCGAGATCCTCGAGATCCCCATCGGCACGGTGATGAGCAGGCTCCACCGGGGAAGAAAAGCGCTGCAGAAGGAGTTATACGAGTTTGCGGTAGCCCGTGGCCTTGTCGGTCGTCGTTCCGATGCCGTCGCCGACAGCCCGCTGGAACCGCAACCCGAGCCCGATCCAGTCCCTGTCCCCGATCCCGAATCCGAGTCATGACCACATCTGATTCCGACGCCGCAGGCCATGAGCCGACACATACCTGGACGTGCAATCCCAGCCTCGAG
>JAOUGG010000749.1 GCA_029857855.1 Acidimicrobiia bacterium
CCACCGAGCGAATACACCGCTCGAGGTGGTCGGGATCCGGATGCCAGACGGGGATGAGGACGGAGAACCGGATGCGCTGCCGCTTCACCGGTTCCCGTGCCGCTTCCGGTCCGGACGGCGGATTGGCCGCCGGCACCAGACGCTCACCCACCGCTCAGCCGCCTGCGCACACCATGCACCACCCGCCTCGCCAGCCGAGGCCCCACTGAACGGCGGCCGGCTTCGAGTCTGGCCAGCTCTCGCCGCAACTCGTCGCGTTCCACCTTCAACATGTGGTGCTGATGTTCGAGCTCCTTGACCCGGGCTTCGACCACAGCCCGCTCGGCCTCGGCGCCCCGGGCCGCGTCGACGGCCCCGAGCAGTCGCAGTCTCACCTCGTCCAGCTCGCGACGGAGTTCGGTGTTCTCGTGAGGGGTTTCGGCCCCCAATGCGGCGTTGGCCATTGTATGCAGGCTAGTTACATCCGGTAATTGTCCGGTGTATCTTGAAGATTCAACATGCATGGACAACTTCCTTACTCGGCTCGTATTTGTTCATTTCCACCGTATTTTATCCATGCAATGGATACCTTCTGGGCAAATCAACCAGGCCACGGCGACCTTTGGGTTCACCGGAGGCGTCGGAGCACGAGCGTGGCCCACGTCATGCCGTCGGCGGCCGAATCCGGGTGGTGGACAACCATGTCGACGGTGAGAAGCCGGCCCGATGTGGCCAGCAGCAGCTCCTCGACCAGTTGCCGGTGATCAATCAGGATCTTCTCACCTCTCGATGCCGCGCCCGACATCACCTCGGGTCCGGCGTGGACCGGATAGGTGAGCGAGATGAGGCCGTCGACGGCCACCAGATTCCACAGGCGGGTGAACCCGTCGAGCCGCCCTGGGAGGTCGTGGGCCAGACGGTCGACCATCACATGTACGCCGGCCGCAGTCATCGGCCCGGCCGGGCCGGTCGTCGATTCGTCGGACAAGGGGCCGGGCGACGTGACCCACCGCCCCGGCATCGAGGCGACGAGCTCCGCCGAAGGTTCGCCCCAACCGCACCAGTGGACGTCACCCTCTTCGAGCCAGGATTGTCCGGTGAGCACCCACGAGGCCCGCCCGAGAACGTCGGCTGCCGCCGACGGGCTGAGCCACGGCGGAACGACGGACGTCGACGCCGCCGAGTCGATGGCACTCATCGACCGGCCCAGCGGGATTCGATGGCCCGGAAGCCGGCCGTCCTTCGAAGCAGCAACACGAGCGGTGTGGACCCCAACCTGGTGAGCAGTCGGTCGAGGTCGCTGCGAGCCTGAGCCAGCTCCGACCGGGTGCGATCGAGTTCGGCCTCGAGATCGGCGATTCGCCCGGCGGCCTCCGACGACTCCCGGGCCAGAGCGGCCCGCTCGGCTCCGGCATGGACCTGCTCCGACAGTTGCGCCAGACGATCGTTCTGCCGGTTGACCTGCTCGGCCAGGCCTGCCACCCGGTTGACGACGTTCGGAAGCTGCTGATTCTGCTGCTGCACCCGGCGACGCAACTCCGTCTGGGCCTCCCGGCCCCGGTCGAGTTCGGCCGTGGCCCGCTTCAGTTCAGCCGTCAGCCGACGGTTCTCGGCCGTGGCCGTTTCGAGCTCCCGCCGGATCGCCGGGTCCACCTCAATTCGGCCCCGCCCCTCCAGTCGGGCCCGCAGGAGTCGGTTCTCGTGCGCCAACACGGAGGCCAGACCCGTCGACGAAAGGCCATCGGGAGGGCGAACCAGCACGTCGGGGTGTCGTTTCGATGGGGGTTTCATAGCGCTACCTCGCACTGTCGATTCACACTGTCGATTCAGGACCGGAGCTCGACCAGCTCGGCCCAGACGTCCTCGATCTCGCGCGCCAGCCCATCGTCGCCCACCTGAAGCACCCGGCTCGCGGCGGTGACCGCCGAGTTGTCGAACACCTCGGCCGGCCGTACGTGGTCGAGGCCGAGATCCCAGTGCTTGTCGAGCTTGGCGATGACGTCGGCATCGTCGGCCAGCTGGTCGAAGTCGACGACGAGCACGTCGTCGCCGTAGGCCCGGGCGGCCCTCACCAGGGCCCGGTTGTGCACCAGCCAGAGCCGAGCTCCGTGATCCGGTTCGGTCCAGAACCGCCAGTTCTGCTCCGGATCGCCGCGCCGCTCGAGGAGGTCCCGGGCGGCCCGCCGCTCCATGGAGTCGACGGAGGCGGCCGGTGAACGAAAGGTGATCAGAATCCGGGCGTTGGGGACAATGTGCTTCCACAAAGGCAGAAACAGGCAAATCCGGGGGTCTTTGACCCCCCACGCTCGACCCTGCTTGCGGCGCAGCTCGACAAGCGCCCGGATCCGTTCCTCCAGATCCGGGTTGACGACGGGAATGAACTCCTCGTCGACCTGCCAGGTCAAGCCGTTGTCGGCCAGGATCTGATTGTGGATCTCCACCACGTCGAGGTCTTCGACATGGCCGTGCGGATTCGCCTCGGTCGCCCCCATCAGCCGGTCGCCCATGAACAGGCCCGCCTCGACGAGGAGCTGGGCCAGCAGGCTCGTGCCACTTCGATGGTGGCCGGCCACCAACACGGGAGTCATGGTTTCGGCGCGCCTGCGGGCGGCGCTGCTTGGGGGGTTTGGATCACGGCGGCGGGGGTGGTGCGTTCGGCGGGCCGGGAGATCGGTGGAA
>JAOUGG010000751.1 GCA_029857855.1 Acidimicrobiia bacterium
GAGACCCCCGGCCTTGGATTGCAGGGTCAGCTTCAACCGGCCGCTGCTGTCGCGGTACCAGCCTCCCTTGTAGTGGGTCTGGTCCTCCCATCCGGTGGGATAGCCGGTGCCGGGCCGGGTCTCCACGTTGTTCCACCACATGTACTCGGCGCCTTCGCGGTCGGTCCACAGGTTCTTGCAGGCCACCGAACAGGTATGGCAACCGATGCACTTGTCCAAGTGGAACAACATGCTCATCTGGGCTCGGATTCTCATGATTGCTCCTCGGTTCAGTACTCGGGCCGGTCGATGCGGCGGACGTAGACGAAGGTGTCCCGGTTGACACCGGTCGGCCCCCAGTAGTTGAAGGCGTAGGTGAACTGGGCGTACCCGCCGCTCATCAGCACAGGCTTCAGCCGGGTCCGGGTCAGCGAGTTGTTCATGCCCGCCCGCTTGTTGCGCCGGGGCGAGATGGGAATGCCGACGGTGCGTTCTGTGGCGTGGTAGACGAACACGGTGCCGCTGGGAATCCGCGACGAGGTCGTGCACCGTTGCACGAAAACCCCGTTGTCGTTGTAGACCTCGACCCAGTCGTTGTCGCTGATGCCCAGGCGAGCGGCGTCCTTGTTGTTGAGCCACACCGGGTAGCCGCCGCGGGACAAGGTCATCATCCGTTCGTTCTCCGAGTAGGTGGAGTGGATCGACCATTTGCCGTGCGGGGTGATGTAGTTGAACATCTGACCGTCCTGGCCTTCCCGCAGCGACTGCTCGGTCTCGGACAGCATCAGGTGGTCGGGTCGAGGTTTGTAGGTCGGTAGGTGCTCGCCCCATTCCAGGTAGCGCTGGTGGTCGAGATAGAAGTGCTGGCGGCCGGTCAGAGTCCGCCACGGCACCAGGTGTTCGACGTTGAGAGTGAACGGGCTGTAGGAACGGCCCTTGGCCACCAACCCGCTCCAGGTAGGTGTGGTCAGGACCCGGCGGGGTTGGGCGATCAAATCGGAGAAGTTGATTCGGGTGTCCCGCTGTCCGGCTCCGAGGTGCGCCAGTTTCAAGCCGGTTTTGGCCTCCTCGGCCTGGAACGCCCGGTAGGCCAGCTCGCCGTTCGATGCCGGGTCGAGGGCCAGGATGGCCTCGCAGACTTCGCGGTCGATCACCAGTGACGGTCGCAGGGCGTCGCCGTTGCGGCCGCTGCGGCCGTCGGGCTGGCGGCGGGCCAGTTCGTCGTAGAACTCCTCCACCTGAACCCGCAGGCCGTGGGCTCCAACCCCGTTGTTGCGTACCCCGAGCCCCAGCGACGTCATCTGCTCGTAGAGCTGTGAGTAGTTCCGCTTCACGATGGCGAACTTGGGCATCGTCTTGCCCGGGATCGGCTCCACCTCACCTGCTCGCCAGTCGCCGGGTTGGGTTTGGGCAAGCTCGTCGGGGGTGTCGTGGACCAGCGGTTGCATGACCACGTCCTCGACGGTGGTCGGCAGGTGGCCGCCGGCCAGTTCCGAAACCTTCTTGGCCAGGTCGGAGAAGATCCGCCAGTCGGACTTCGACTCCCATGCCGGGGGCACCGCGGCCTGCATGGGGTTGATGAACGAATGCATGTCGGTGGTGTTGAGATCGTCCTTTTCGTACCACGTGGCGGCCGGGAGAACCAGGTCCGAGTAGAGGGCAGTGGTGTCCATACGGAAGTTGAGATCCACCACCAGATCCATCTTGCCGATCGGGGCGTCGGGGCGGACCTCGACCTCGGCCACACCGTGGTCGTCGGGCTCGGCCGCCACCGCGGTGGAGTCGGTTCCCAGGTAGTGGCGCATGAAGAACTCGTGGCCCTTGGCCGACGTGCCTATGGCGTTGCCCCGCCAGATGAACCAGGTTCGGGGCCACGATTCGGGGGCGTCGGGATCGTCGATGGCGAACTGGATCTCCCCCGAGGTCAGGCCGTCGACGATGTGTTGGCGCACTGCGTCGTCGGACTCGGCGCCGCGGCGTCGGGCGTCACGCACCACCTCCAGGGGATTCTGTTTGAACTGGGGGAAGAACGGGAGCCAGCCCTGGCGCACGGCCCGGGCCTGATGGTCGATGGTGTGGTCGAAACGCTCGGGGTGCTGGTCGGGTAGCGAGTCGTATTCCCGGTAGCCCCGCTCGTAGCGCCACTGGTCGGAGTGCACGTAGTGGAACGAGGGGGTGTTCTGGTGGCGGGGCGGCATACCCCAGTCCAAGCCGAAGGCGATCGAGCTCCACGACGCCTGGTTGACCACTTTTTCCTGGCCGACGTAGTGACCCAGGCCGCCGCCGTTGACGCCGACCGATCCGGTCAGCATCAGGGCCACGATCCCCGATCGGTAGAGCAGGTTGTTGTGATACCAGTGGTTGGCCCCGGCTCCGATGATGATGAGGTTCTTGCCTCTGGTCAACTCACCGTTGCGGCCCCACTCCCGGGCGAACTTGACGACCGTGTCCTGGTGGATGCCGGTGTAGCGTTCCTGCCACGCCGGGGTGTAGGGCAGATCTTGTTCGTAGTCGGCCGCGCTGTAGCCGTGCAGGCCTCGATCCACGCCGAACTGGGCGTTGAGCAGATCGAAGACCGTGGTCACCGTCACCGGGCCATCCGCTGTCTGGATCCGGCGGACCGGTACCGGGCGCACGAAGGTTCCATCGTCGCCGTAGTACTCGAATTCGAGGTC
>JAOUGG010000069.1 GCA_029857855.1 Acidimicrobiia bacterium
GAGAAGGCGTTCGACCTCCCCTTCGAGCTCGTGCAGGAGGTCTACGTCAGCATCTCGGACCATTCCGTCAGCCTACCTACCAGTAGGTAGGGAGACAAGATCTATCCCCGACGAACCGCGGCGATACTCTCAGTGGTGTGTCCGACTCGTCCCGATCGAGGTCAACCTCCGACTGGATTCCCCCGATGAAGGCGACATCGACCGACCGTGTTCCCACCGGTTCTGGATGGGCGGCGGAGATCAAATGGGACGGCATGCGGATCGAGGCCACGATCACCGGGGCGACCGACGGCCACCCTCCGGCCATGGTGCTGCGCTCATCGAACGGCCGTGACGTCACCGGGTCGTTCCCCGAACTCGCCGGATTGGCCGAAGCGCTACACGCCGACGCCGTTCTCGACGGCGAGGTGGTCGTGTTCGACGGCGACCGGCCGTCGTTCGCCCGGCTGCAACAGCGCATTCACATCGACCGTCCCCACCCCAGCCTGGTCGAGGCCCATCCCGTCGTCTACATCGTGTTCGACCTGTTGCGCCTCGACGGCAACCTGCTGATCGACCTCCCCTACGTGACCCGCCGTCGACTCCTGAACGACCTGCTCCCCGACGGGGCCAACTGGCGGACCCCGCCCTTCATCGACGACGACCCCGAGTCCCTGCTCGAACTCGCAGCCGAACGCGACCTCGAGGGAATCGTGGTCAAGCGGCTCGACAGCGTCTACGAGCCCGGTATGCGCAGCAGTGCGTGGCGCAAAATCAAGATCCGGCGCCGGCAGGAGTTCGTGGTCGGCGGCTGGCTGGAGGGCCAGCGATCGCTCGAGAAGCAGATCGGTTCCCTCATGGTCGGCGTCTGGGACGACGGCCGCCTCGTGATGGCGGGGCGCGTCGGATCCGGATTGACCGAGGTCGAACGCACCCGGCTCGAAAAACTGCTGGTCGCGACCGACGAACCGCCCTTCGCCGAGGTGCCGCCACTCGACAAACGTCCCGTGTGGGTCGAGCCGACCGTGGTGGTCGAGGTCGAATACGGCGAGTGGCCCCCCGGCGGCCAGCTCCGGCATCCCGTCTACCGAGGCCTGCGGATCGACCGGGACCCGGCGGAGGTCACCCGGGAGTAGGGAAGCCCGGTCCGCCGCCTACGGGTGCTTGGACGGGGCAGCCGAGGCAGTAGTATCACCGTTACGACCGCAAACGACGTTCGCCCCGCGGTCGTCTCCGCCCGATCAGCGGGAACAGCTCCCATGACAACGAGGTCACAGAGACGGAACCCGACGCGATGAAAGATGGCACCGCCGACGAAATCAAGGTGTCGTTTCCGGCTTCCCCGACCTTCACTCGAATCGGTCGGGTTGCGGTGGCCGGCCTCGCCCTGCGTCTCGGCGTCGACATCGCAACGGTCGAAAGACTGCGATCGGCCGTCGACACCTCGGTGAACGCCCTGCTCGGACCGGGCCGGATCAGCATGCTGGCGAAATGGCGGCCCGAGGTGCTCAGCATCTCACTCAGCAATCCCGATGCCCACATCGGCGTCAACGGCGATCTGGTCGACGAGCTGAAGAAGCTGATCGGTCACGCCTCGGTGTCGGAGTCGGCGATCGTGCTCGAGCTCAAAACCGAGTTGTACTCAGCGGGAAGCACGGGGCTCCGCTGACGTGCCCGCGCCCGGTCAGGAAGCCTGAGCTTGCGGCAAAGGCCGCGCCGACTCGGCCGCTTCGACCACCGCGGGGCAACCGAATCCCAGTAGACGGCAGGTGGAGAGGGTCAGCTCCGGACGGTTCATGGTGTAGAAGTGGAATCGGCGGACACCGTGTTCGGCCAGCTCCCGGCACTGCTCGGCCGCGAGGGTGGCCGAGACCAGCTGGTGCACGTCGGGTGCGTCGTCGAGCCCCCGGTACAGATCGATCATCCACTCGGGGATCCGGGCTCCGCAGCGCTCGGCGAAATTCGAGACCCGGCTGAACGACGTGACCGGCATGATCCCCGCCACGATGGGCACGGAAATACCGGCCTCCCGACAACGGGCGAGGAACTCGAGGTAGTTGCCGTTGTCATAGAAGAACTGGGTGATCGCCTGGTCGGCTCCGGCCTCGACCTTCTCGGCCAGGTTGGCCAGATCGGCTTCCGCCGACTTGGCCTTTGGATGCACTTCGGGATAGGCGGCGACCGAGATGGTGACGTGCTCGTCGGTGTGCTTACGGGCCTGGGCCCGCACTGCGGCCACCAGCTCGGCCGCAGTGGTGTAGCCGTCGATGGGCCCGTGGCCCGATCCGCTGTCAGCGTCTGCCGGCGGATCGCCGCGCAGCGCAACGATGTGGCGGACCCCCATCTGCAGGTACCGATCGACGACGGCCAGGGTCTGGGCCTTGGTGGCGTTCACGGTGGTCAGGTGCCCGGCGACCGGTGAGGCGAGGGTCGACTGCAGCCGCTCGATGGTGGCGAACGTACGATCCCGGCTCGATCCTCCGGCGCCATAGGTGACCGAGACGTAGGCCGGGTTCACCTCGTCGAGGCGGTGGGCGCAGTCGTCGAGGCCGGCGGCGGCGGAGTCGCTGTTCGTCGGGAAGTACTCGAACGAGACGGCCACGTCCCGCTGGAGGGGTCTGGTCGGCCACGGTCGCCGGGCTAGTCGCCTGGCGGTTTCGTCGAGGCCCTGGGCGTACCCGATGTCGTCGGACGGTGTGCGCACCGACTGGGCGTCGGCGATGCCGGGATCGATGTAGTTCGAGGTCATGGAATCGTTGGCCTTTCAGCCTGGTTCGGCGTGGATGCGGCAGTTCGGGCGGGTTGGCGGCGGTGCTCAGTCCGACCGGACGGCAACCCAGATGGAAACCGTGAGGGTCTCCATCGACGAGGACGAATCCGGGGTGAGGTGATGACTGGCGACGACCTCGAGCCAGGCGTCGGAACACCACGATTCGATCTGGGAGGTCGAGAAGCCCGACCACCGGTGCTGGTGTTCGGTGAGAAGTTCGTCGACGCTGTGGGGGGCGAAGTCGACGATGACGACGAGGCCGCCCGGAGCCAGAGTGAAAGCCGTCTGCCGCAGGGCGGCGGCGGGATCGTCGAGGAAGTGGAGCACGTGGTGGAGCACGGCGACGTCGGCCCGATGATCGCGGCCGTCGTCGCCGATGTCGAGTGCGTAGATGTTGGCCTGACGGACGGTGCAGTTGGCGAGCTCGTTCTCGATCAACCGGGTGCGGGCCAGGTTCAACATGTTGGTGCTGAGGTCGATGCCGATTCCCTTGTCGAAGCGATCGGCCAGGAGTTCGAGGATGCGGCCGGTCCCGGTGCCGATGTCGAGCAGGAGCCGGGGGCGCCGTCGGGTCCCGGCCGACGACTTGGCCGCCGAGCGACCGAGGTGCTCCTCCACGATCGTGATCAACCGGGCCTCGACGTCGGCATCGGCCACATGGCGACTCCGCATCGACTCCCACTGTTCGGCGATCTGGTCGAAGTAGTCCTCGGCCTGGGCCGCCCGCTCGGCCCTGATGCTGTCGAGGCGTTGCCGGTCAGCGGCGATGACCGGATCGGCGGGATCGAGGAATCCGACGACCCCACCGAGCAGCACCCGACCTTCGGCGTCGAGCGAAGGGCTGAAGAAGGCACTGGTGCCCTCGCTGTGTCGCTGGAGGAGCCCCGCCTCGCACAGGAGCTTGAGGTGACGGCTCACCCGGGGCTGCGACTGCCCGAGGATGCGGCACAACTCCGTGACCGTGAGCTCTCCTTGGCTGACCAGGGCGGCAATCCGCAGCCTGGTCGGTTCGCCGACTGCCCGGAGCCCGGCCACCAGCTGGTCACCGCCGAGGACGGTCTTCGAGTCGAGTTCGGTATCGAGAATCATTGAACGTCAATATAAACATGTCTTTATGTTGTTGCAACCCGGATCTCCTCTCTCATACATCGTTCGAACTCGGGGCTCGTTGTCACACCGGATGGCGAGGATGAAAGCCATGGCGGGAACCATCGAATACGACGCAACGATCATGCAGCTGGCCGGGAGGCGGGGCGGTGTCTGCACTAGAGCAGACCTGCTCGCCCACGGTCTCACTCGAGGCGCGATCGACCGGCGGATCAGGGAACGGCTTCTCGAGCCCGTGTGCCGTGGCGTCTATCTGATCTCCTCGCTCGCCGACGACTCCACCCCGCTCCACCGAGCCGTCATCTCGGTTCCACGGTCGGTGATCTTCGAGGGGACGGCAGCACGGGTCCTCTCGTTCCCCGTGGTGCCCTCGGTCGGACCGATCCCGGTTGACGTCGTCACGCCGGTTCGCGACGGTTCGGGTCACGTGGGCCGAGGTCACCCAGCGGCCGTCAGCCATCGCCCAGGATCTTGAAGCGGTCATCGCCGCTCGACGATCGATTCAGCGGGCGGCGTGAACTCCCACGCCGTTCGTACATCGTCAGCCGGAGCTGCCGAAGCCGGCGCTGCCCCGGTCGTCGCCCGATGGGGGCAGTTCGTCGACCGGAGCGAAGCGCAGGTCGGGAACCCCGAGAATGAGCAGTTGGGCGATCCGCTGGCCGCGCTCGATCGTGACGGGTTCGTCGCCCGTGTTGAGAAGGATCACCTGCAGCTCACCCCGGTAACCCGAGTCGATGAGCCCCGGGGCGTTGAGCACGGTCACGCCGTGCTTGAGCGCAAGCCCGGACCGGGGCAGGATCAATCCGCAGTAACCCTGCGGGATGGCGACGGCAAACCCGGTTGGCACCAACCGGCGGCAGCCGGGATCGATGGCGACGTCGAGGCGCGACGGCAGGTCGGCTGCGGCGTCACCGTCACGGATGCGCGACGGCGGGGTCAGCCCGGCGTCGAGCTGCAAAAGCGGAACGGAGAGCACGAGCAGAGGGTAGCGGACGGGCAGGTACCGGCAGGCGCCGTTGCGCATCGGGCCGACACCTCCGATCCGCCGAACTCGACGGCAAAAGTCGCTAGGGTGAGTGGCTTGCTGGCATGGATTGATTTGGAGATGACGGGGCTCGACCCGGCGAAGCACGTAATCGTCGAGATCGCAACCCTCCTGACCGACGACGATCTGAACATCATTCAGACCGGGCCCGAGCTGGTGATCACCGCTTCCGAGGAGGAGCTGGCGCTGATGGACGACATCGTCGTCGACATGCACACCAAGTCCGGGCTCCTCGAACAGATTCAGGCCTCCACCGTCACCCTGGAGGACGCCACCCGGCAAACCCTCGAGTTCCTGCGAGCCCATATCCCCGAACCTCGATCGGTTCCGCTGTGCGGCAATTCGATCGGGATGGACCGCCGCTTCCTGGCCGTCCACATGAACGAGGTCGAGGAGTTCCTGCACTATCGGTCGATCGACGTCACCACCATCAAGGAACTGGCGAGGCGCTGGAACCCGACCGCCCTCGACGCGGCACCCCGCAAGGACGTCGGCCACCGGGCTCTCGACGACATCACCGAGAGCATCAACGAGCTCCGCTACTACCGGGAGGCGTTGTTCCTGCCGCCGCCGGTCGACGGCAACGCTGATTCGGCGACGACGCCGGCCCCGACTCCTTCGGCCGTGACCCCTCCCGGCAGCGGCGACACCACTCCGGCTCAGTCCCGGTAGAGATCGAGCGGCAGCCCTTCGACCGACGCGGTCGCCGACGGCGTGGTCTCACCGGTTTCCAGCCACCAGAGCAGTAGCCGGTCGTCGGTCTGATAGCGGGCGATGCCGACGTGGGGGGCCGGCGACAGGCCGCGTCCGTACTCGACCCGGGTCCGTCGGGGCTGTGCGAACGGAGCCATCCACTCCTCAACCGCAGCCCAGTAGGCGGCGTTGTTGACATGCCCGAGCGTGTCGAGATCGGCCCGTCGCAGCTGCCACGCTTCGGCAACGACGTCGCCCGTCCGCTCCCCGAGCGACTCGATCTTCGGGTTCCGCTGACGGGCCGAGGCCTTCCGGCCCCCGGCGGCCGATGCGTAGATGGCGAGGAACTGCTCGGTGAGTACCGCGGGCTGGCCGGCCTCGAGATCGATGCAGACCCACAGGGTTGCGACCTCGTAGCGCGCCCCCTGGTCGCCGTGCACTGTCAACCGCCGTTCGGCCCAACGTTTTCCCAGCGCCGAGCAGAACGTCCGGAACCTGAGCGTCTCCCCCAAATAGCCCGGGACCAACTCGTCGACAACCGTGGAGCGGACAACCCAGCCGGGCGTATCCGGTAGCCGGGCGTCGGACGTGTCGTCGTTGGACACGTCCTGGGTGTAGCGGGTCAGACCGTCGAACCGCAGCCGACCGTCGGGGTCGACATCACCGAGGCGGATCTTTCTCGTGCCTTCGAAGACACGGCCCTCGGGAAGAGCGGGGAGCAATGGTTCCGCCCCCTCTGGTGAGGAAAGAGGCTTGTTTTCAGGGTTTTGGGGGCCGGTCACAGCCCCCGACGGTAGCGACATTCTCCACCGTCGCCCGGAACCCGACCGGCAATTTCGGACATTCGGGCCGAAATGTGTATTTATTCGGTTGACAAGCCGTCCGATACATAGTTGCTTGGATATCCAAGTCGCCGTCGGCGTCGTCCGCTCCGCGGTCGACAGCCGACCGCAGACACCGCATCGATGAAGTACGCTGGAACGATCAGATCGATCGACCACAACGCCCGAAAGGAGAACGGTTGATGTTGAACTCCATCCACACCCAACTCACCGAGCTCCTCGCCTTTGCGCGTTCGGCCCTGCAGACCATCGACACGATGCTGATGCAGGCGATGCCAGGCAAGCGGCCGGCTTCGGCTCTGGTCCCGCTACCCGTCAACAATCGGGGCCGACAGGTGAGTTCCGTCTCCTGTGACCGTGGCTATGAGGCGTTCGCCGGCATTACCGCCAATGCTGCCGTGCGTATGCATGCCGATCCGGTCACCGAAGGATGGCGTTCGCTCGACTTCGGCAAGACCAAGACCGGCAACACCCGCCACTCCCAGCCCTCGAGGTTTGCGACCTAGCTGACAAGCACAATCGCAAATCGACCACCGAGCCGCTGGGAGCAAACCCCAGCGGCTTCTTCGTGTTTTCACCCACTGAGAACGGAAGGAGATCCGCCTCAACATGAAACGTTGACCGACCAGACAGATCGACGCAGACGATGCGTCACCGCCCCGGAAGTCCGGAGCACACCCGAAGGAAACAGACATGACCATCACAGAAGTCGAGATAGGACATCAGGAAGAGGCACCGTTCATCACCGGGATCGGCGATGAGTTCATCGGTGCCCCGACCTCCGGTGACTGGACCGAGGCTGCAGCCTGCCGGACCGTCCCCGGTGCTTCCGACCTCTTCTTCTCCGAAGAGGTTCCTGACATCGTCGCCGCCAAGCGCATCTGCGCCGAGTGCCCGGTGATCGCACCGTGCCTCGAGGCGGCCATCGAGCGGCGCGAGCCGTGCGGTGTCTGGGGTGGTCAGCTGTTCGACAACGGGCAGATCATCCACCGGAAGCGTCGTCGGGGTCGGCCGCCTAAGGTGGCCCGACCCGAGGATCAGCTGCTCGAGGTGCCGATACCGGCACATCTGCAGAAGCTGATCGCCTAGCACCAACCGGACCGGCACCTCCTCCCCCTTCGGGTGCCGGTCCGGTCAGGATCGGGGTGGCCCAGACCACATCGCCGGCAACGGTTCAAGCGAGCCGGCGAGGCCTGGTTGGGATGCCCCCGTCATCTGCGCTGGGCGGGACCCGCCACATGGGCGGGATCCCGCCCGGCGCAACGGGATTCGGACGCGAAACATCCGCGCAACTTCGGGGGCGTGGGAATGGCTCACCAACCACTTCGGTTACCCTTCGTACCATCCTCGAGCCTTCGATGAGCAGCTACTCATGACGACAGCGCCCCCCGATTCCCCTCCGTCCGAACCATCTCCGCCTTCCCGCCCGGATGGCGTTGTGCCCAAGGGCCGCCTGTCGACCGGACCACTCCGCCCGACTTCTGCGCTCCTGACCACGGCGGTGATCGCGGTGGCCATGGCCACCTTGGGGCTGCTGGCCTTGTTCTCGGGCACCGAGCGCACCGTCGTCGACGCCGCGGCCGTCGGCGACGCACCCGGCCTCTTCGACGCGGCCTTCACCACCAGTGACGGCGGAAGCGGATCGCTTTCCGACTATCACGGCGAGCCCCTTGTCGTGAACTTCTTCGCCTCCTGGTGTCCGCCCTGTCGAGCGGAGCTGCCCGACTTCGAGGCGGTCCATCAGCAACTCGGCGAGGAGGTGACCTTCGTCGGCGTCAACCAGGACTTCACCGAGGAGACGTGGCGGGCATTCGTCGCCGAATCGGACGTAAGCTACGACACCGTCTTCCAGCCGAACAGTGAGATCTGGAACGAACTCGGCACCGGCGCCATGCCGACCACCGCCTTCATCTCGCCCAACGGCGAGGTCGTTCACCTCTGGGCCGGTCTGCTGACCGACGACAAGCTGATCGAACTCATCGACGAACACCTCGCGGATAAGTCCTGATGTCGCTTGACACCCTCTTCGATCCCAGTGCCTTTGCGTTGGGCATGGTCGCGTTGCTCAACCCCTGCGGCTTCGCTCTCCTCCCCGCCTACCTCGGGTACTTCCTCGGGCTCGACGACGACCGGTCCGGCGCCGGGTCCACACTGGTCGCCCTCAACCGGGGGCAGATCGTCGGTTTGTCGATGTCGGCCGGCTTCCTCGCCGTGTTCGGTGTGCTCGGGCTTTTCCTCGCCGGCTCCCTGACCGCCATCGGCCAATCCGGTTGGCTGCCCCGGCTCACCATCGTCATCGGCATCGGTCTCGTCGTGCTCGGCATTGCCATGCTGCGCGGCTTCCAGCCCGCGCTCAGCCTCCCGAAACTGAACAAGGGCGGTGGCGACCAGTCGGTCGTCTCGATGTTCGTGTTCGGCGTTTCCTACGCCATTGCGTCGCTGAGCTGCACGATCGGCATCTTCATCACGATCGTGGCCAACACCACCCGCAGCGAAGGATTCGGTGAACGGCTCGGCTCGTTCCTGTCCTACGCCATCGGGATGGGACTGCTGGCCACGGTCATCACACTGGCCG
>JAOUGG010000752.1 GCA_029857855.1 Acidimicrobiia bacterium
CGGCAGCGGGTCACCCTGTGCCGCTGCGGGGCCTCGTCGATCAAGCCGCTGTGCGATGGTTCGCACGCTGAGGTCGGGTTCACCGGGTAGGAGCGAGTGGCGCTCCGGTGTGAGCGTCAGCAGCAGCCGGTCTCGACACAGGGCGAGGTGGATGCGCCCGCCGACAGCTTCTCGACCACCGTGTTCTCCAGCTGGTCGGCGTCGGCCTTCTTGACGTACCACTCCCATCGGTTGCCGTCGGGGGCCTCGAGCCAGGTCTCGGTCTTCTCGGCGAAACAGCAGATCGTCTCGTCGACTCCGGTCGTGGCGAGGCCCGACTCGGTCAGGCGGGCCTCGGCCGCCACGACCTGTTCCGCCGTTTCGACCTCGACGCCGAGGTGGTTGATGGAGCCGGACGGGGCCGCCGTGCCCTCGAACAGCACCAGCTTGAGCGGTGGCTGCTCGATTGCGAAGTTGGCGTAGCCGGGTTTGCGCTTGGCCGGCGCCGAATCGAACATCTTGCTGTAGAAGTCAACCGCGGTATCGAGGTCGTTGACGTTGAGTGCCAATTGGAGGCGCATGACGGGATCCTTTCCGAACCGTACACTTTGATGATTATCAATACGTTAGCTATTCGCATCGATATCTGTCAATATGTTTTTCATGACCGCCACGACTGATTCAGCCGTCGATACCGAACCAACCGGTCACAGTGCCGCATCGTGTTGCGTTCCGCTGTTCGGATCGGCATTCGACGAAGAGGCCGCCGAGGAGATGGCAGGCGTCCTCAAAACCCTCGCCGACCCGGTACGCCTGCGCCTGGTCTCCATCATCGGCACCGCTCCCGCCGGCGAGGCCTGCGCCTGTGATCTTCCCGAGTTGGTGGACCGGAGCCAGCCAACCGTCAGTCATCATCTCGGGCAACTGGTCAAGGCAGGCATCTTGGAGCGGGAACAGCGGGGCAAGTGGGCATGGTTCCGTATCAACGGGGCACGCCTCGAGGCCGTCTGCCGAGCCCTCGATCTCTCCTGCACCTTCGTCGGCGGCCGCCAGATGGGCTTGGCAAGGTCCTCAAGTTCTCAAGCCGAGGTGCTCGTCAACCCAGGACAGCGATCTCAGCACACGGATCGAGACAAGAAGATACAAGACACGGGAGAGCGGGCCCAGGTCGACCAAGCCCGCCTCACCTGGCGGATCCGGGAAACTCGCCAGGTTCAACACGAGCAGGCCACCGCCGACCAACACCATCATCAGGCCCCAGACAGTCCCGAACCTGGGATGACGAAACATGGCGACGCCGAACAACACTGTCGCCAGGGAGAAGAAGATGTCCCATGACACGTCCAGGCCGAGCTGGACCATGTTCAACCCGTCAAACGCCAAGCCAAGTCCCTGGCCGCCGTCTGGAGCGCCATCGTCTTCCGGTGGAGCTTGAGAAAGTGGTACAGGCCGATGAGTGCGACCGCGAGCAGCGGACCGAACGCCATCCCCAGGTAGATGCGCACCTTGTCTGGAAGGGGGGTGGGGGCGATCGCGCCCGTGTATGCGACATCGGCCAAGATGCCGATCACGACACCATAAACGATCCAGTTCCGGGTGAGGCGCTGCTCCCCGCTCAGAACGACGGTGCTGGATGTCATTGGCTCACTGTAGGTCCGAGGATCGACTGTCGTCAGGCGGAGTGCTCAGGCTTCGGCGATTGCGGGCTCGGCCTTTGGGGCCCCGAAGTTCCGCATTGCCAACACGATCGCACCAGTGGCCAAGAGCACGGCCAGGGCCCCGATCAACCAGCCCACGGTTGGGATGGCGGTTAGGAGCAGGTAGACGACCAACGAGACCGCGAGGGCGATCAGCTGCACCCAGATCTTGTCGCGGCCCGGAAGGACCAGGCGGCTCCCGGCGAGGCCGGTCACGATCGGTGCGGTGTAGACCACCAGGAGGAACAGGGCGAATGCGGCGACGACCCAGAGCACGACGAAAGCGAACCAGTAGGTGCCAACCAGGAGTTTAAGCCCGAGAAGGCCGAACACGATCGACCAGATGATGCCCAAAAGGACCGAGATGACCAGGAGCGCCACGAGCCCGGCGAGGGCGATGAGCCCAGACAGCAGACTGGCGACAGGCCGCCGGCGGGCCCGGGTCAGCACCGCCTCCAGCGGGCGGCGAAGCACCAGCAGCACGAGCGCACCGACAAGGAACAACGCGATGAACCGATAGAGACCGCCGACCACCCGGTCGCCGAACGTCGGCTGGTCTACTTCGCCCAAGGTCACGTCCTCAGGGCCGACCACCGTCCCGGTTCGCTGGTAGTCACCGGCACCTCCATAGATCAGGCCGGCAACGTCACCCCCGATGTTCACCTGCCCGGCACCAAACAACACATCGGAACCGACGTCACCGTCGAGCTCGGCGCTCCCGCCCACTACCGCCACATCGCCGCCGACCGGGCCATTGATCTGGAGCTGGCCCCCGGCAAACCGGACGTCGCCCAGGACCTCGCCGGCAACGGTCAGCTCGCCGCCGGCCACGGTCACGTCACCGGTTACGGTGCCATCGATCGAGATTGAGCCGCCGCCGGCCACGAGATCACCATCCAGGGTCCCGTTCACCTCGATCGTGCCGGCAAAGGTGTAGAGATTGCCATCGAACGTCTCGCCCGCCGCGATCTCCA
>JAOUGG010000070.1 GCA_029857855.1 Acidimicrobiia bacterium
GTCATCGGAGGTCGCTCTCGGTGAACGGCACCGACCAGTCGGCGGTGGTGTGGAGGGCGTTGACGAGCACCAGCATGGTATCGGTGGTCAGCGCCCCGTCGCCGAAGAGTTCGGGGATCCGCTCCTTGGTCTCGGCCGCAACCCAGGCGTCGATGGCGGCCGCCGCGGCGTCCGGGTCGTTGGCGAAGTCGATCTGGTTGAGGGTGGCTCCGTAGTGGCGGGCGATGGTGTCGAGGTAGTCCGGTTCGAAGGGGTAGCCGTCCTGGAGGTAGGCGGCGTTCACCAGGCGGATCATCTCCGCCGTTCCCCGGGCGAACTCGTCCGCCTCCTGGCCCGTCAGTTCCTCGGCTATCTCGGCCATCACCTCCGGAGGCAGGTCGATGGCGGTCCGGCTACCGAGTGACTGCTCCAGCGCGTTCATCGAGGCGTGGAAGGCTGCCGGGTCTGCGGGGTCGATACCGAGGACGGCCTGGAGTTCCGCCCGACCGTCATCCACCGCTCCCGGTTCGGTCATGGCCAAGGCCACGGCCAGACTGGCCGGCGAGATCGAGAGGTTTTCGCCGAAGACGCCGCCCGTTCGGTCATGAACCATTCGGCGCCGAAGTCGGTGATCGCCCGGCCGGCATGCATCGGGTCGCCCGCCGGCTCCTCCCGGGCCGCCAACGCCACCGGGACGGCCCCGACGGTCTCGGTCGAGGCGCCTCCTCCGCCGCCGCAGGACGCCAGCACCAGGAGGACCGTCCCGACCAAAGCGACGGCAGCACGATTGGATCCGAACTGATGATCACGGCTCATACGCTCCCATCGGCGGATGAGAGCCCGCCGTTACCCGTGTCGATCGCGGGTGGAAACGACCGAGGTTGACCGTTTACGCCCGCGAACGCGCCGGATGAGGTGGACGAATGCGGCGGCTACTCGTACTCGACACCCATCTCGGTGAGCTGCTCGCGGAGACCGTAGAAGTCGACACTCAATTCACCGGCGGTGAGGCGATCGCGGGTGGCGGCCTCGGAGTCGAGGCGGGCCAGGGAGCGGCGGAGGGCCCACTCGGCTTCGTCGCGGGGCACGGCGACCACGCCGTCGTCGTCGGCACAGATCACGTCGCCAGGGTTGACGATCACGCCACCGATGGTGATCGGCACGTTGACCGACCCGGGGTTCGCCTTGGCCGGGCCCTGGCACGACACGAACCGGCTCCACACCGGGAACCCCATTTCCCGCAGATCGTGGGTGTCTCGCACGCCGGTGTCGATCACGAGGCCCCGAACGCCGTGGACCTGGAGCGACGTGGCCAGCAGGTCGCCGAACACCCCGTGGGGTGACGGCAGGTTTGGGGTCGTGGTGCCCACGACCAGGATGTCGCCCTCGGTGCAGACCTCGACGGCAGCGTGGATCATGATGTTGTCGCCGGGGTGGATGAGCACGGTGACGGCGTTGCCGGCGATGCGGGCGCCGGTCTGGATCGGTCGCAGTTCGGCCCCGAGGTAGCCCCGCTTTCCGATCGCCTCGTGGACCGAGGCCGTTCCGATCGGAGCGAGGCCGTCGACCACATCGAGAGGTGTTCGCTCGATGGTGCGGCGAACCACATGGCGCCCCTGGGCCGTCGGATTCCGTGTCATACCTGCTCCATCATGTTGTTGCTCCGAGGGTTTGGAGGCGGGGGAAGACCCGCCGGGCGTTGTGTTCGAATATCCGGGCTCGAGCCTCATCTGACAGACCGGCGGCGTTGTCGATGTAGATCTTGGTGTCGTCGTAGTGGTAGCCGGTGTGGGGGTCGATGCCGCGGACGGCGCCGACCATCTCGGAGGCGAAGAGGATGTTGTCGGAAGGCACCACGTCGACCAGCAGATCGATACCGGGCTGGTGGTAGACGCAGGTGTCGTACCAGATGTGATCGGCGAGACCGGCGAAGTCCCAGCCCTGGTCCTCGGCCATACCTTTGAACCGACCCCAGTGGTAGGGCACGGCGCCACCGCCGTGGGGGATGATCCAGCGCAGGTTGTCGAAGTCGGCCATGAAGCCCGAGGTCAGGGCCTGCATGAAGGCGGTGGTGTCGGCGCCGAGATAGTGGGAGCCGGTGGAGTGGAAGTTGTCGTTGCAAGCCGCCGAGACGTGGATCATGGCCGGCACGTCGAGTTCACACATCGTTTCCCACAGCGGCCACCAGTAGCGGTCGTACAGGGGCGGGCCGGTCCAGAACCCGCCGGTCGGATCGGGGTTGACGTTGCAGCCGATGAACCCCATCTCCTCGACGCAGCGCCGGAGTTCGGCCACCGAATTGTCGAGGCCGGCCCCCGGCGACTGGGGCAGCTGGCAGACGGGAGCGAAGTTCTCGGGAAAGAGATCGCACACCCTCCTGATCAGATTGTTCTGGTGCTGCGACCAGAACTTGGAGGTGTGCTCATTGCCGATGTGGTGGGCCATCCACGAGGCCCGGGGCGAGAAGATCGTGAGATCCGCACCCCGCTCCCGCTGCAGCCGTAACTGGTTCTCCTCGATCGAGGTGACGATCTCGTCGTCGGTGACCCGCATCGCCCCCAGCTCGCCGACGTGGTCGGGATCGGCGGCCACTGCGGCCTTCTGCGCCTCCCGCCACACACCGATACCGGGTGGGGTCGTCGTGTAGTGCCCGTGGCAGTCAATGATCATCGGGTCTCACGATAGACGACTAGCGAGCACGGCCTCCCCCGGCGCGCATCATCGGGTTAGGTTGGTGTCGGGCCCAAAGCCGGGCCCTTTCAGATCGGAGCGCACGTGCAGACGGAGATCGCCATCATCGGAGCGGGTCCCGCCGGCACCACACTCGGGTTGATGTTGCACCATGCCGGCATCGACTGTGTGGTCGTCGAACGGCAGAGCCGTGACTACGTACTGGGACGGATCCGGGCCGGGGTGCTGGAGTGGACCACGGTCGAGATCCTCGATTCGCTGGGTGTCGGCGAGCGGATGCGGACCGAGGGCCACGTGCACTCCGGCGTCTCGATCGGCTGGCGTGGTCGGGAGGTCCTGTCGATCGAGCTGCAGGCGCTGAGCGGCAAACCGATGATGGCCTACGGACAGACCGAGGTGCAGACCGATCTGTACAAACGGGCAGACGAGGTCGGTCTGCAGATCATCTTCGAGGCGTCCGACGTCGAACTCCACGGCCTGACCGGGGACGTCGAGAACGACACCCCGGCCGTGACCTTCATGGCAAACGGTGACGAGCATCGCATCGACTGCACCGCGGTGGCCGGCTGCGACGGCTATCACGGCGTCAGCAGAGTCACCATTCCGGACGCCGTCAAGACCGAGTACCAGAAGGCCTACCCCTTCGGATGGCTCGGCATCCTCAGCGAGACACCGCCGCTCCCACAACTGTTGTACGTCAACAACGAGCTTGGGTTCGCGCTGTGCTCGGAGCGAAATCCGATGCTCAGCCGCTACTACGTGCAGTGCCCACTGACCGACTCGGTCGACGACTGGTCCGACGACCGATTCTGGAGCGAGCTGCTCACCAGGGTTCCCGCCTCCATCGCCGAGACGATCGTGACCGGGCCGTCGATCGAGAAGTCGATTGCACCGATTCGGAGCTATGTCGTGGAGCCGATGCAGTGGGGCAACCTCTACCTGGCCGGCGACGCCGCCCACATCGTGCCGCCCACCGGGGCCAAAGGCCTCAACCTGGCCATCGCCGACGTCCGCTATCTCGCCGACGCGTTCATCGCCCGAGCCGAGGGCGATCACACGAAGCTGGCCCACTATTCGACCACGGCTCTGAGCCGGGTTTGGAACGCCGTGCGCTTCTCCTGGTGGTTGACGATGCTCCTCCACCGGTTCCCCGACCAGACCGCGTTCGACCAGCGAGCCCAGGAACAGGACCTCTACTATCTGGCCTCGTCACGGGCTGCGCGAGAGTCGATGGCCGAGCAGTATGTCGGCCTGCCCCTCTACCCGGATCTCGCCCGGACCTAACCGGCCACCTTCACCAGCAGGTCGGGATGGGCGGCGGCGTACCGGCGTCCGGTCTCGGTGGCGAACTCGAGGCTCCAGTGGTGTTCGTCGTAGAACATTGGCACGCCGTCCGCGGTTTCGGTCCGGCACTGATCGAGCCTCCGCTCGGGGCACAGCAACTCGACCCGGTCGATGACCGCATCGCTCATCACCATCCACTCGTCGTACAGGGCCCACCGGGCGGGATCGTCCTCGAAGTAGGCGACGTTGGCCTCGTCGGCGCACGCCCGGCTGGTGCGGTGCTCGACGATGAGTCGTGAACAGGGGACCGTGGTGTTGATGTAGCCGCCCAGCGTCACGAGCGAGGAACCGGGATTGGATGCGAGCACGTCTCCGATCAGGTTCTTCAGCAGTTCCTTGTTGGCCGTGTAGGGCTTGTTGGCCGCGTAGAGAACGACGTCGAGGTCGACCGGCAGCCGGAACAGGCTGTCGAGGCGTTCCTGGCATGCCTCGTCGTCGGACAGCCAGCGATCAACCTCCCGTCTGATGTCGGTGCAGCCATTCGTGCTGCCGAAGGTGATCAGGTTGACGTCCGGATCGTCGCCGTAGGCGGCGTGAAGGATGTTGTACCCGTCGGGTTCATGGGAGTTGCCGAGGACCAGCACCTGGGTTGGCCTGGTCCAATCGCAGGCCGGTGCGTCGGTTCGGGCCACGGAGCACGATGCCACGACGGGCTGTAGCCGGGCCCGCATCCCGTCCTCGACCGCTGAGGGTGTCAGCGCCACCTCGTCGAACCTCCAGAGCCATCCGTCGGAGCTCCAGGCGTGGGCCAGCACCGCCGCCATCGTCAAGGACGCGATGCCGGTCCGGAGCGCGAAACGACGGGGGGACAACGTCTTCGACTGGGAGGCCGACGACGACTCCCGCGAGTAGAAGCGGCGTTCGACCCCGTAGTGCAGGGCCACGGTGGCGGTCATCGTCAACGCCGCCAACAGCACCTGATCGGCGAGATCGAGTTCGACACCAAACCGGTACCGGTACAGCGAGATCACCGGCCAGTGGACCAGATACAGGGAGTAGGAGACCCGGCCCAGCCACACGGCGGCGGCGTTGCACAGCACCCGACTGCCCATCGGCCCCAACCCGCCGGAGCCGGCAACGACCGCCGAGCCGGCCAGAAGCATCAGCACCGTGCCCAGCGTCGGCGGGAGTGCGAACCACCCGGGGAACGGCGTCTCCGCGCTGTACAGCAACGCGGAACCCATAACGAGGACGAGACCTGCGGCGAGGAGCAGGTCGCGTCGACGACCGCCGTCTCCGATCCCGACAAACCGCTCGACCGGGATCCATGCCACCAGCGCCCCGATCGAGAACTGGAAGACGCGGAACGGGAAGAGATAGAAGGCGGCCGACGGGTTCCGGTCGAACACCAGCAACGCCAACACGAACCCGGCAACGGTGACCGCGGTCAGCGACGCCGGCATCGACACTCGTCGCCGTAGCTTGGCCAGGCCGACGACGGCGGCCGGCCAGAACAGATAGAACTGCTCCTCGACACCCAGCGACCAGGTGTGCAGGAGCGGTTTGAGGTCGCCGGAGGTGTCCCAGTAGCCTGCCTCGGCGAAGAACACGATGTTCGACACCGACCCGAGCGCGGCCACCGCGGTGCGGGCGAAGGCCGCCAGGTCGGCGGGCATCAGCACCAGCATCGAGGCCGCAGTCGTTCCCACCACGGTGGCGATCAGGGGCGGTACCAGCCGCCGGATCCTGCGCAGGTAGAAGTCGCCGAACGAGAACCCCGATCCGTCGACCCGGCGCAGGATGATCGCGGTGATCAGAAAGCCGGAGATGACGAAGAAGATGTCGACGCCGATGTAGCCTCCGGCGAGCGCGTCGATTCCCAGGTGGAAGAGCACGACGAGCACGACGGCAATGGCTCGCATGCCGTCGATGTCTGGGCGATAGGACAGCGACTGTGGAGGACGGTCGACATCCGGAGCGGCGGGCTGGGACGTCTGAAGTATGGACAAACCCTAGCGGTCGACGATTCCCGAGACCACGACCCGGCCCGGATCGGACGGCTCGATGTGTCCACTGGTTCACGCCGTGATGCCGCCGTCGACCACGAACTCCGATCCGGTGCAGTAGGCGCTCTCGTCGGAGGCCAGGAACAGGGCGAGCTTCGCCACCTCGTCAGCGGGCGCCGCTCACCCTCGGTGGGCGCCGCTCTCGATCGGCGGGAGACAGAACGCCACGGCGACGGTGATGTTGTCGTGGCCGCCCGCCTCGTTGGCCTCGTCGACCAGTGCCCGACACACGTGCTCCGGTGTGTCGCCGTTGCCGAGGATGCGGGCGATGGTCGGGTCGTCGACCATCGAGGTCAGGCCGTCGGTGCACAGCAGGATCCGGTCGCCGGCGCGCAGTTCGGTTCGGTAGACGTCGGGATGGAAGTTCGACAATCCGTGACCGATCGAGCTGATGAGGATTCGGCTGAGCGGCGAATTGGCGGCCTGCTCGGGTGTGAGGATGCCGTCTTCGACGAGGCTTGCGGCCGCAGTCTGGTCGTGGGTCACCTGCTCCAGGACGTCGTCCCGAAGCAGATAGCACCGGCTGTCACCAACGTTGACGACGTAGAGGCGGGGCCACACGATGTAGGCCATGGTGAGCGTGGTGCCCATCCCCTCGAACTCCGGATCGGACTCGGCCTGCGCCTCGATTGTGGACTCCACCTCGAGGAGCGCGGCGAGCAACTCCTCCTCCTGATCGTCGTCGTGGTCGTGGTTCAGGCTGAGGAACCACGGCATGGCGTTGAGCACGTAGCGGGCGACGGCACCGACACCGATCTGGCTGGCCACCAGCGCCCCGGGCGCTCCACTGATGCCGTCGGCCACGACCAGCAACTGCCCGATCATCCCGCTGTAGAACTGGGTTTCGTCGTCGACGGGAAGGCTCGACCCGTGAATCGTCATCGACCGGTTCAAGTCGGCCACGAGGAACTGGTCCTCGTTGGCGCCCCGGACCCGGCCCACATCGGACAGTCCCGCCACCAACGCCCTCGTGATCATCACGGCCACCTCCACTCCATGCAGGAATCGTAGACCTGGTCGTGCGAGTTCCGACGCGATGGCGGTGTCAACCTTCTGCGGTCTACGTTGGTCAGAAGGGTATGGGTCGACGGGAAACACACGTGACGCAACCTCCGCCGAGGACGTCGTCCAAGACGCGTTCATGCGGGTGGCAGGCTGATTTTCGTCGTCGGTGCCACCAGCCAGCTGGGATTCGCCGACCTGATCACAACGATGAGCAACATCAACGACTGAGCTGGTCGGTGCGGGCCTACCATCGTTGGAGTGGCGTTGCAGCCAATGTATCAACTAGCTTGATATGCGGGCGGAAGGAGACTGGCACATGGCAGACGACAAACCATCGGCAAAGCCGTACGCCGACGTGCCCGGCACCACGATCTTCGACGCCGACCAGTCCCGAATGGGCTACCACCTGAACCAGTTCTGTATGTCACTCATGCAGGCCGACAACCGGAAACGTTTCCTGGCCGACGAGCGGGCGTACCTCGACGAGTGGGACATGACCGAGGATCAAAAACAGGCCGTGCTGGATCGCGACATGAACCGAATGATCTCCCTCGGCGGCAACATCTACTTCCTGGCCAAGATCGGGGCAACCGACGGGAAGAGCTTTCAGCAGATGGCGGGCTCGATGACCGGGATGACCGAGGACGCCTACCGGGCGATGATGGTCGCCGGAGGCCGCTCCCCCGACGGCAACCGCTACCGCCACGAATGGGAGCGCCGCGACCACCGGCCGATCGGGGAGGCCGACCAATGAGCGCACACGTGACGGCCACGGTCTACACGTCTCACGTCCCCGCCATCGGGGCGGCGATGGACCTCGGGCGCACCGATGAGGAGTACTGGGTGCCGCTGTTCGAGGGCTACGAGCCGTCCCGAACCTGGATGGCCGACAACACGCCTGACGTGATCTTCCTCGTCTACAACGACCACGCCACCAGCTTCAGCCTCGACTTCATCCCGACCTTCGCCATCGGCACCGCAGCCCACTTTCCAGTGGCCGACGAGGGCTGGGGGCCGAGGCCCGTGCCCGACGTCGTCGGCCACCCCGAACTCGCCTCGCACATCGCCCAGGAGGTCATCCTCCAGGACTTCGACCTGACGATCGTCAACAAGTTGGCCGTCGACCACGGCCTGACCGTCCCGCTGTCGCTGCTGTTCGGACAACTGGACCGCGGTCCTGACGGAGGACCCGCCGGCGCATGGCCGTGCCCGGTCATCCCGTTCGCGGTGAACGTCGTCCAGTACCCGGTGCCGTCGGGTCGCCGTTGCCTGGCGCTGGGGCAGGCCATCAGGCGGGCCATCGATTCCTACCCCGAGGACCTGAACGTGCAAGTCTGGGGAACCGGCGGCATGAGCCATCAGCTCCAGGGGCCGCGGGCCGGACTCATCAATCGGGAGTTCGACACGGCGTTCCTCGACGGCCTCATCGCCGACCCCGTGCGTGTCGCCGCCATCCCTCACATCGAGTACATCCGGGAGGCCGGATCGGAGGGCATCGAACTGGTCATGTGGCTGATCGCCCGGGGCACGATGACCGACATGTCCGACCCGGGCGGACCCGCCCCGACGGTCCGCCGCCGCTTCTACCATGTGCCTGCGAGCAACACCGCCGTCGGGCATCTCATTCTGGAGGACGACGTGCAGCGAACCAGGGAGAAGGAGTCCGCATGACGATTCGTGTGGCATTGGCCGGTGCCGGAGCCTTCGGGATCAAACATCTCGACGGTCTGGCCCGGATCGACGACGTCGAGGTGGTGTCGCTGGTCGGCCGGACACTCGACAAGACCAAGGCCATCGCCGACGACTACGGCATCGACCACGTGACGACCGACCTGGCCGACTCACTGGCCCGCAACGACGTCGATGCCGTCATCCTGTGCACCCCGACGCAGATGCACGCGGAGCAGACGATCCAGTGCCTCGACGCGGGCAAACACGTCGAGGTCGAGATCCCTCTCGCCGATTCGCTGGCCG
>JAOUGG010000071.1 GCA_029857855.1 Acidimicrobiia bacterium
ATAAGGGGCGAGCGATGTGTGGTCTTGGTCGTTGTCGGGCGAAACTTCGTCGGTGAAGAAGATTGCGGTTGGGATCGATGGTTCGGATGGTTCGAAGAAGGCGCTGCGCTGGGCGATCGAGCACTCGTCGAAGGACCGCTTGCGGCGATCGAGCGGGTCACCTACTACGGCCATCCGGGGAGGTGGCTGGTCGACCTGTCGGATGAGGTCGATCTTGTGGTTGTCGGTTCCCGTGGCCGTGGCGGGTTCAGGGGTCTGCTGCTGGGCTCGGTGAGTACCTAGCCCCGATTTCCGGTACAGCTGTCTGTCCACTGCCGCTGGATCCGGCTCACCCATGCAGAACTTTGTGACTGCTACGACCCATCCGGAGGGTCGTAGACCTCCCAAAGTTGGGGTTGCTGGGTCGTCGGCGGCACAAAGTAAGTTCGGGGAGAGCCTGCGGCGGGAACCCAGGTTCATCAGCTTGCGCAAACCGCCCCGCCGCCAGCGCTGCGACCAGGGCCAACGCCGAGTTACCGGAAATCCGGGCTAGGTGGTTCACCACACCCACTGTCCGGTCGTCATCATCCCGTTCACCGACGAGGTCGTGTCGGATGGGGGGTAGACCCGGTTGGCCAGGTCACTCGCGGTAGTTGTGACAGAATTCTCTATCTGCCGTTGACAGACGCGTCGAGACTCCGACCATGGGTGATCATTCCCTTGAGGATCTGTGACGGGAGCATTTGCCTGAGGCGGTGACTTCTCGGCTATCGGACCGTTCCACATCAACGTTGTCTGACTAGGTGCTTGGTGCTGTCGACGGGGCGATGACCACGTTTGCATCTTGGCTGGTGTAGCCGGCGCCGGCCTTTCCGCCGGAGTGGTGGTGGTGTTGGGGGTGGCGAACCTGGTGGCCGATGGGTTGAGCATGGCGGCCAGTCGCTTTCTGGGCGCAAGGGCCGATCTCGAGCGTCGCGAGGTTGCCCGGCTTCGCGAACGTCGACATATCGCTCTGGTGCCCGAGGGTGAGCGTGAAGAGGTTCGTCAGCTTCTGGCGGCAAAGGGCTTCGGGGGCGAGGAGTTGAACGTGGCGGTCGACGTGATCACGAGGGATGTCGACACATGGGTGAACTTCATGCTGACCGAGGAGTTGGGTTTGCCCCCTGAGGCTGATCGGCCACTCGTCGCCGCCACGGCGAGGTTAGGGTGCCTTCGGTGTGTTGGCCTGACGCCGATGGCGTTTTGTGTGGTGGGGATACTGAAAGCACGGGTGGTAGGTTCTGATCCGCGCCGCGCTGAGCACGCTGGTTGTCGGCGGCTCGACTGCAATGCCGGCTTTCGGAGTCGGCGTCTTGCCGCGCGACCTCGCCTGACCGGCTCCGGCCCTCAGGGACCGGTTTCAACCAGGCGCTTCAGGCTTCTGCCTTCTTCGGCCAGGTGAACCCGCAACGCTGCCATCCGGTGCCGAAAGAGCGCTTTTGTCAGTGGCCCGAATCGGTAGCGGATCGTGGCAGTGAAGGTCGAGCCGCCGTTCTGAGCAGCCGAGATCTGGAACGAGCCGCCAGGCAGGATGATCGAGTGGGGGCCTCTGATCCGGTACTCCATTCGCCATGGAGGTTCCAGGTCGGTCATCTCGAAAACGAGGGTCTCCCGATGCCCTGCGAGGTCCTCGACCGTCGTCAGCTGCGATCCGATCTCGTTCGGCTCACCGCGACTCCACTCGGCACTCACATGGTTGGGGTGCCAGTCGGTGTATTGGCCGGCGAGGTCGAGCAGCCACGACCAGACTTGGTCCGGCGGGGCGTCAACGAAGATCGAATCTTCCAGCGATCGGGTCACAGCACGTCATCGCTTGGTTGTCTTGGCTGGTCGGAGTCGGAAACGCTGTATCGGAAGTCACAGCGTTCTGCTCCGCCGGCGAGTGTTCCTGACCGCTCCAGCACCAGGCCATGGTGTGTCGCAGATCGAATGTCCTGATCGCAGATCGCCCGTTGGCACAGATCGGCCATGTCGAGCGACTCGAAGAACTCAGCGATGACGCAACGGCTAACATCCATACCGAAACCGTTCACTACCGGTACGTCATCCATCTCCCAGTCGGGCTTGGTGTAGTAGAGGTGTTGGGCGACTCGTGAACTCCACATGGCTCCATCGAGAGGGTCCCGGTGACGTAGCCGTCCCAGGCGGTACAACGCAGTTCGAGCCGACATGATCGACGCGAACACGATGTCAGAAATGAGAGCGTTCGCCTCGTTTGCGCCATATTCAACCTCGTCCAGTGCGCGGCGGAGGGCAACTGCATAGGCCCCAACGCGGAGCAGGTGCCGGGCCCCGAAACCAGCCGGCGGGATACATGTTGCTGTCGTCGGATAGCCGGCGTCGGCCATAGCCAGAACCGATTCCCCGTGTTCCTTGCCAAGCACAATCGGCAACCGACGGCGAGCCGCTCGTCTCATGCCCCTGGGAATCGCCAGGTGTCCTCTGCCAGCACGTCTCATAACGCCATCGTGTTCGCCAATTCAGTGTCCCAACAGAGCCAGAGGTCCTGGTCTGCGCCTCGGCTGTCCATTGGCCTACTCCTGATCACTTGTCGTCGGGGCCGCCTGCTGACTCGGGAGCAGCTCGGCCGGTGACATTGTCCCGGCCTCGTGCGGCCGCCCCGCCTGATCGTGTTCGACCACCTCGACACCGTAGGACCAGCCAGCTCGCTCGCAATGGCGCGCATTCACCGGGCCGGAGGTTCGGCCATTCCGTTGGGCGGAACGGGCGTCTACGGATCGGTGGGGAGATCGACCGTGACGATCGGGTGCACTTCACCGCAATTGGAAATGATGTGGGTGAGGTCCTGACCGAGGGCTCCCTCCAGCTCGACACCAGCGTCGCAACCGACGGCCCACAGCGGACCGGAACCATCGACGAGGCTGGTGTCTTCAAACGCAACGAGATGAAGCTCGACGATCGTGTCCTCTTCGCTTCGTTGAGCAGTGTGGAGGACAGACCTCCTCCGAGATGGGCCAACTCACCCTCGAAGACCGGAAACCGCTTGCAGACCCAGGAAGCTGAGCAGTGTCGCAAGCACGGCAAGGATGCCCAACGTGACCATGACCGGATGCTCGTTGATCCGGTTCGGTAGAGATGCGAGGCAGGAATGCCCCTCGGATTCACTCGTCTCTTTCCAGGATCGCCGTGGAAGCCAATCGCGGCCTCGGCCTCATACGTTGACGACGAACAGTTCCGACGCCCCTCTGCCCGGTCACGATTGCCGCCGGTTGGCGCCCAAGTGGAGACGAAGTGCCCTTCGCCCCTACAGCCGGCCTCGTAGGTCGGGCAGCGTTGGCCGTAGAAGTGAACCGACGAGAATACGTCGAGCCGGAGAAAGGCGACGCCGTGAAACGTCTATTGGTGATCTTGACCGTTCTGGTGCTCGGTCTTAGCGGGTGCGGTTCCGACGGTGACACCGCCAATACGACCAGTACAGCCGATGACACGACCGCGACATCGTCGTCGGACGAGACGACAACCACATCGGGAACCACCACCCCCGATGGTGCCGTCCAGTTCGTCGACGTCTACTTCGTGCAGGGCAACGGCTATGCCACCGCAGTGGCAACTGCGATCCCGGCGACCGCTGAGGTGGCCACCGGCGCCATTCAGGCATTGATCAGCGGTCCCACCCCGACCCAGATGCAAGCCGGCCTTTCCTCGAGCGTTCCCACCGACACCCGCCTGCTCGGCCTGACCATCGAGGACGGTCTCGCTCGGATCGACCTGTCGAAGGAGTTCGAGGCCGGAGGTGGAACCTTCTCCATGACCGCCCGGCTTGCTCAAGTCGTGTACACCTTGACGGCGTTCTCCACCGTTGACGAGGTTGAGTTCCTACTCGAGGGAACCCCGGTAACGGTCTTCTCCAGCGAGGGGCTGATCCTCGACGGCCCGGTCAGCCGGCTCGACTACCTAGCTGCGCTCCCGATGAGCCCGACGGTGCTTGACTCGGTGGAGCTGTGGGAACAGGCCGATCTGCCTGACGTGAGCGGGCTCGGCCCGGACGTACGGCGGGTGGTACTGGTGGCCGAAGACGACGTACTCAACGTTCGGCTGGCGGCCGGCGTCGACAACGAGATCATCGGCATGTTGGCCCCGGGCACGACGATCCGACTCACCGGACCGCAGCGTGAAGTTGGCGAGTCGACCTGGTTCGAGATCGTTACGCCGGCCGGTGCCGGTTGGGTCAACAGCCGATTTCTGGCCGAGATCATCGACGACGCTGACTTCGCTTCCGATGGGCGGGTACTGGATCTGCTCGATCGGCTGTCGGCGGTCCTTGATGCCGAGGGAGATCTCAACGAATTCGTGTCCGAACGTGGACTCTATGTGTCCTATCATGCCGCTCCGATTCTTTTCACTCCGGCGCAACTTGAAGGCATTCTCACCGATCCGACCACCTACAAATGGCCGTCCAACGCCCTCGACGTGAACGATCCGAGCCAAGCCGCCGAGATTCCAGATCGCACCTTTGCCGAGGCCATCGGATGGAGCTTCGTGTCCACTTGGGATGATCCCGACCGAACCTTCGCCCTCGACGAGGCCCTGGGTGGCGGTAACGGTCGTCCGCCGGAGTTCGCCATCTGGCCGATGCTCCAGGGTTTCCACTTCGTCAGCATTCTCGATCCCGGCGACAACCCGGACTTCGATGGACTCGATTGGACCCTCTGGCACGTCTCGATCGACTACGAAGACAACGAACCGGTGGTTGTCGGATTGACCTACGATGAGTGGTCTCCGTAACCCCCTCAGCCCTTGGCCTGCTCGCCGAGCGCTGCTTTGGTGTCGGCGGTCATGAGATCCTGCCCGGGGGCGGTCATGTAGTTGCCCGGTGATGGCCAGTGGTTGTTCCCGCTGGCGGCCAACAGTTCTCGCGGCTCTTGTCCAGCCATCGCCTCTGGTGTCCCTTCGTTGTCACACCTCATCGAGCCCCTCGCTGCGTTCGTCCGGGCGGTCCGACAAACCACTACATACCGAATCGGACCGATCAATGCCCACTGCACGTCGCTCACCGCTCCTATCCGCCTCCGGCTTTGTCACGGACCGGACCACGCGTCCGCGGACGCGTACGTTGCTGGCCACGATTCGGCGGCTCTCTCGCGACCAACGCCAGGTCGTTCAGGTGGCCGCAGAGTTCGCCGACTCCGACGAGTGGATCGTCGCCGGGTCAGCGACCGCCGCGCATTGGATCGCCCTCGCCGCCGACATCGAGGTCAGCACCGCCAGGGAGTGGATCCGGGTGGGGCGATGCTTACGTGATCTGCCCGCGTCCGCAAACGCGTTTGCCCAAGGCGTCGTGAGCTACAGCAAGGTTCGGACCCTGACTCGCTTCGCCACGGCCGACAACGAGGCCGAGCTGTTGGCTCTGGCCGAACGAACCCCGGCAGGACATCTCGGACGATCCATTGCTGCGTGGCTGGAGCGAACCAGCAGCGCCCAACAGCTCGAACGCCACCAGCACAGCCGCCGGTCCTGCTCGTGGCGAACCGAACCCGACGGCATGACCACGTTCACCGTGCGGCTGGCGCCGTTGATGGCCGGCGTCCTCATCGCCCGACTGGAACAAGCAGTGATGAAAACCTCCCCTCGGTGCGAGGAATCCGGCCATTGGCCAACTCTCGCTCAGCAATACGCCGACGCAGTCGGAGCATTGGCCGAGCCGAAGTTGGACCGCAGAAGCGGCGGTCCAACCGGTGTGTTCGAGGTGGTGTTGCACGTGCGAGGCGATGGATGCACACTCGACGACGGCAGCCCGATCCCGGGCTCGGTCGTGGAGCGGGTGGCACCGACAGGATTCGTCCGGGCGTTGATCCACGACGCTGAGGGTCGTCCCATCAACGCATCGTCCAGACGGCGGCACCCCACGGTCAGGCAGAAGCGGGTCGTGAAGGAACGCGACCAACACTGCGTCGACTGCGGCGCTTCATCGCTCCTCGAGTACGACCACGTCCCGGACTACGCCGTCAGCGGAAGAACGGTCGTCCAAGAACTTCAACTCCGCTGCGCCCCTTTGCCACGCGAAGCGGCATTCGGATCGCGGTTGAAGACCTCTGCGCACTTGAAGGGACTCGACTCTCTGACCTTCTGATCCGTAGAAATCGGGACCACTGTTCTGGGCTCTCTTGAGCGCCTGCCTGCAAATATGAGCTGGGACCCTTCTCGGTGTTGTTGAGGCGTCAGGGTATCAGCGTTGGCCCGGCAGCCCGGTTCCGGTGGTCATGATGGATTGGCCTCGTTCGGGAGTGTTGCCGGCCTCACCGTTGTGCCGGCGTGAACCTCAACCGAGTCTTCGCCCTCGGCAACGGCTGGACCGGCGCCGTTGGCTTGGTTGTCGGTGAAAGTCTGGGCGAAGCGCAGTAGCTCGATCGGAATTGGGAAGATGAGCGTCGAGTTCCGCTCCACGGCGACTTCGGCCATCGTCGACAGCAGGCGGAGCTGCATTGCGCCGGGGCTCCGGTCGAGTACGTCGGCAGCTGCACCCAACGATGTGGCGGCTTCACGCTCGCCTTCGGCGTGGATGATCTTCGAACGGCGCTCACGCTCGGCCTCGGCCTGGCGGCCCATGGCCCGGCGCATGGTCTCGGGCAACTCGACGTCTTTCACCTCGACGAGCGTCACCTTGACACCCCACGGGTCGGTGACCCCGTCGACGATCTGCTGCAACTGTGTATTGATCTCATCGCGTTTGAGTAGCAGGTCGTCGAGCTCGACCTGGCCGAGCACCGACCTGAGCGTGGTCTGCGCGATCTGCGAGGTGGCGACCAGGTAGTTCTGCACGGCGACCACGGCGCGGACCGGGTCGACGACGTTGAAGTACGCGACGGCGTTGACGCGCAGCGTCACGTTGTCCTTGGTGATGACGTCCTGAGGTGGTATGTCGAACGTCACCGTTTGGAGGTTGACCTTGATCATCCGATCGATAAGGGGGATGATGAAGAAGAGGCCGGGCCCCTTGGCGCCGATGACCCGGCCGAGTCGGAAGATCACGCCGCGTTCGTATTCGTTGACGATCTTGATCGACGCGTAGAGCAGCCCGAGCGCAATGAAGAGTGCGCCTCCGAGGCCGTAGAGCAGTGCGCTGGTCATGATGGATCTCCTGCATCTTCTGTTTGGATTGTGTCGTCGGAGAGGGCGTGCAGCGGTTCGACGACGAGTGTGAGACCGTCCAGGCCGACGACTTCGACCCGTGACCCGTCGGTCACAGTCTCGTGGGGGTCAGCGGGTCGGATGCCCCACCACGCACCCTGTACGAACACTTGTTCGCCAGCACCACTGAGCCGCACCGTTGCCTGCCGACCGACGAGCAAACCCGGACCCGTCGTGGACGACGGGGCCCGGCGGGACCGTAGAGAGATGCGACCTGCGATCACGACGAAGCTGCCGATGACCACCGCGGACGGCACGATGACGGCGACACTGATCTCGATCCCCGGCGCCTCATCGATGAGGAAGAGCCCGCTGAGCACCATCGACAGTGCCCCACCGGCCGCGGCCAGGCCGATGCCGGGTGCGGCCACCTCGGCGATGAACAGTGCAGCCGCCAACACGAGGAACATGATGCCCGCCGCCCCGACCGGCAACACGGCGAGTCCGAACATCGCCAACAAAATGAACGTCAACCCGAGTGCGCCGCCGACTCCCAGGCCGGGCGTGGCGAGCTCGTAGATCAGCCCGAGCGTGCCGATTGACAGCAGCAGGAAAGCGATGTTGGGGTCAGCGAGGAACTGTTGGATTTCGCGTAGGACGCCCATCTCGTGCCGTTCGATGCTCGTGCCGGCAGTGTCGAGTCGCACTTGGCGGCCTGTCGGACCGACGTCGACAACTGTTCCGTCGACCGCTACCAGCAATTCACCGACGGACGTCGCCACGACGTCAATAGCGCCGAGTTCGAGGGCCTCGGAGGCACTGGCGGACCGGCCCTCGCGCACCGTGTCGGTGATGAACTCGACGTCGCGTCCATGAAGCTCTGCCAGGGCGGTGGCGTAGGCGATGGCGTCGTTCACCACCTTGGCGTCGAGATCTTCGCCACCCTGGCCGCTGATCGGGGTTGCCGCTCCGATGGCGGTGCCCGGTGCCATCGCTGCGACGTGAGCCGCGAAGGTGATGATCGCCCCGGCGGACGCGCCGCGGGCCCCCTGTGGGCTGATGTAGACGATCACCGGGATCTCACTCGCAAGGATGTCCTGCACGATCGCTCGCATTGATGTGTCGAGGCCTCCTGGTGTGTCGAGCTCGATAACGTATGCGGCAGCCCGATCACGCTCGGCCCGGGCGATCCCGTCCTCGATGTGCCCGGCGATGACCGGGGTGATCGGATCGGCCACCGTCGTTGCCAGCACCGATCGCGTCGGCCCGTCCTGGGCCTGGGCCTCACCAGCGAACGCACCTACGACGCCGATGGCGACGACCGCGCACCATGCCACCGTCCGAAGCCGGGGCACCGATACGGCTGGGCCGCGTGACCGCACGTTGGGGGACCGCTGGTGGCGGTGCCGGTGCAGCCAAATGGTGACCATATCACTCGGCGTGATCCGGTTGGATGCGTCGAACGGCGCTGAGGATTGTGCACCCGCTCGCCGAACGCAATACCACGTCGTGCAGAGCGTCGGGCGTCCGCATGACCTCGGGATCGTTGTCCCACCGACGCGTTGAGCCCTCGATATCAGTGAATACGAAAGTCACCGTTTCCGATGGCAGAGCCACACTCCAACACTACGCCACCGGACACCCCGCTCCACCAGACCGGATCCGAGACCCCCAAAACGGGAGGCATTCCGGGGAGTTTCACATGAGCGTGGGCAACGTGGCCACCGGCCGGACCCGGGCTCGCCGGCTTCTGGTGCCAACGGCGGATGCGGCGTCCGACCCGACGACCTCGGCACGGTAGCCTTGGACCGAGCAGACTGCCCGACGCTCGGAGTCCACGATGTTACGCTCAGCTGTTCTGCTCCGCCATGCGAGGG
>JAOUGG010000753.1 GCA_029857855.1 Acidimicrobiia bacterium
GGTGACGATCGACGTCGCCGACATCGAGCCACCGACCGGCATCCCCTGAAACGTGCCGGCCACCAGATTTCCGACCCCTTGCCCGACGAAGTCGCGCGAGGCGTCGGGGTAGGTGCCGTCGGGATTGGGGAAGTTTGCCGTGATGCCGGCACCCTGGACGAGTCCGACGAACGCCAGTGAAAAGGCGGGAATGATGAGTGACGGGATGGCACTGAACAACGGCGCCTTCGGCCCCGGCAGGCCACGCGGGATCGACACGATGTCGCTCAACTGGGCCACGTCCCAGTTGAAGAGCGGGACGACGACAGAACCGACGACCACGGCGACGACGAGGCTGAGTGCACCCAGCCGGGTGCGCTCGAGCCCCAAGATCAGGGCGATGGTCAGCAGACCGACGATAATCGTCCTCAGGTCGATATCTCGTGGATGGAGCAGCAGGTCGAACGCCCGCAACAATCGATTCGCTCCCGCGGCCTCATAGCCGGTGAAGTCGTCGAGCTGCCCGAGCACGATGTTGATCCCGACGCCGCTGATGAATCCCACCATGACGGCGTTCGAGACGAACCTCAAGATCGAGCCGAGCTTGAGTATCCCGGCGACCAGCATGACGACGCCGGTGACGAGTGCAAGGGTGAAGAGCGCCCGTTCCGGATCACTGGCACGTTGAACCTCGTCGACATCGTTTATGACTGCGGCCATGGCGCCGGTGGCCTGCACGGTCATGAACTCCGAGCCGGTGACGAACGCCGAGCCGAGCATGCCGAAGAGGTACGCATACAGGCCGAACACCGGATTGACGCCCGCCAGGAGGCCACTGGCCAATCCGTCTGGCACGGACTGCCCACCCAGCACCACGCCCGCTACGGCATCACTCTTCAACGTGTCGCGAGCGACCAGCGATCGGAACCGGCTCAACATAATCTGCACAGCATAGGTTAGGCGGGTGACTTTCCGGTCTTCGGCCGGGGCGTGGTTGACATTGCCAAAGTGGTGAGCCATCTCCGGTTTCCAAGACCCGTTCGACACGGCCCCGTCCAGCCGGCTCATCAGCGCAACAACCTCGCTGGTCCGGTTGCTGATCATTGGTCTGGTGCTGGCATTCCAGGCCAGGTGGCTGATCCGCCGCACCGACTGGAGTCCGGTCGCCGGCTCGCCCTTGCTGGTCCGCCGTCGGGCCGACCAGATCATTCGGACCTCGTATGGCCTGTACCGCCGTTCGTGGCCGAGTTTGGTGCGCTTCGGCGCAGTCTACGTGCCGGCCATGGTTGTCACCGGGCTGATCGGCGCGCTGATCGCCATCGTTCCAGTGCTCGGTGACCTGCGGAACGAATCTCCTGCTCGCTCCCCTGACCGCGATCGCCCAGACGATGCTTTACGGAGACGCCGTCGTCGAGCATCGAGAACAACAGGAGAGTTCGCCGGAGCCGGAGCTGGAGCCGGGCCGAGCCTGAGACCAGCGGAGCCGGCCGCTGGCCCACCGCCGGGTGTTCAACGCCGACTGCTCACCCGGCTTCGGCCGGGCAGCCGGAGACATCGCCACGGTGCAGCCGACGCTCAGCTGGTTGCAGCCCGAGGTTGCGCCGACGCCGGCGGTTGGCCGGCTTGCCCGAAACCGGAAACTCGGACCGGGCGAAGGCGGTCGAACAGAGTCACGATGAGGGTGAGCAGCAGGATGAAGAACAGGGCTGCTCGCTCATTCACCGGCTCGTCCGACCGCCTGAGCAATGCTATGTAGACGCCTGCTATTCCGATGTTGATGATCACCATGGCGACGAACTGGCCGAACGTCGAGCGCCATGAGTGGCCCCGCAACGTGAGCCACTGGCTGACGGCGGAGTTGGCGACGACCAGGAAGCCAACGGCGAAGGTGATCTGCAGCGGCGTGGCCTCCGAGCCGGGCAGGACCTTGGCGAAGATGATGGCGATCATCGACGTCAACAGAACCTTTTCGAGCAGGTCCCAGCTGAACAGCACGGGGGCGGTGGGTTCGGCATGTATCCTGGTGGACTCGGCACGGGTGTCGACGTCGATACCGAAGGCGAAGTCGGGTGGCGGTGCGGCCCGCACGGCGGCCCGGACGGCAACCGCGATTCCAATCGCCGCCCCGGCCACCACGACCAGGAACCAGAGGTTCTCGCCGATTGCATCGGCCCACGACGTCTCGACGGTCACCCCGAAAACGTCCTCTTTCATGAAGTCTGTGAAATCGAGCTTGGCGACGTGCAACCACCACTCCTGAGGGAGCTTGATGAAGATCCAGATGAAGGCGGCCAGGCCGAGGACCTGTCGATGGCTCAGGCGAGCAGGGTTCCAAGCCAGGCGCACGGCCTCGTAGGCGATGAAGAAGTACTCGAACGTGTTCGGGAAGACGATCAGCAGGGCGCGAGCTTGAGTCAGCTCGAACAGCACGACCCCGAGCAGACGGTAGTACCAGAGAACCTGCGCGGTGCGGGCCGCAAACGGATCAGCCCAGTTCCGGAATGTTGACAGGTAGGCGATCGACAGGTAGTAGATGTCGAGCGCCTTGTCGTAACCCTGGTAATTGGTCAGGTCCAGGTCGGTGTTGTTCTGGAAGATGGTTTGATCGGCCGCATCCAGGACGAGCGCCGACAGGATCGCCGGCAGGGGGAACCGCAAAATGAGC
>JAOUGG010000754.1 GCA_029857855.1 Acidimicrobiia bacterium
GGTCGCCGCCCGACACGAAGCTGCGGTCGCCGGCGCCGGTGAGTACGACCAGCCCGATCGTCTCGTCGGCGGCCAGCCCGTCGAGTGTCGCCGCCAGCTCGTCCTGGAGATGGCGCGACAGAGCATTGCGCTTGGCCTCGCGATCCACGATCACGGTCACCTGAGCGCCCTCGCGTTCGGTCCGAATCCGACCCTCCCCTGCGTCGTCCATCGTTCGCAGTGTCGCACCCGACCGGTGGCCCGCACAAGTCTCTCTCGCTCACCGACTGACCTTACGTCGTTCGACATTCCGCAACCTCCTGCTCTACCCTTGTCGCCACGCACGGCAAGTCGGGGGGACGACCGTGCGGCTGATCCATTTGGAGGAACGTTTCATGAAGCGGCTTGCGCTTGCCCTGTCATTGTTGTTGTTCACGGTGCTCGTGGCACCGACGGCCTCGTCAGCGGCGAAACCACCCTGGTTCGTCGATGAGGAATCGCTGCCGTTCGACGCACTCGACGGCTTCACCGACGCCGAGCAGATGTGGGGCATCCACAACAACGCCGGCTACCGCATCGAGGTTCCCGCCAACTGGAACGGCGACCTCATCATGTGGACCCACGGCTACCGGGGTGAGGGCGACCGGCTGTTCTTCAACGAGCCGGGAGACGAGTTCAACGAGGGCTTCCGGGCCTGGATGCTCTCCGAGGGCTACGCCTGGGCCGCCTCGACCTACTCGAAGAACAGCTACAACGTGGCCCAGGGCGTGAAGGACACCCACGCCCTGACCCAGTTCTTCAACGGCAAGGTCGGTCAGGCTGATGAGGTCTACATCGGCGGCTACTCGATGGGCGGCCATATCGCCGCCGTCATGGCCGAGAACTACGGCAACACCTACTCGGGTTCGATGCCGCTGTGCGGTGTCGTCGGCGACTTCGAACTCTTCGACTACTTCCTCGACGTGAACGCCGCCGGTCAACAGCTGGCGCTCGGTTCGTCGCAGTTCCCGGTCGACGACGACTACCTGTTCGACGAGGTCCCGCAGATGCAGGCCGCGCTCGGCATGACCGTCGACCCCGCCACCTGGTTCTTCTTCCAGGACTTCCCGCTCACCGCCAAGGGCGAGCAGTTCAAGCAGCTCGTCGAACTGCGCAGCGGCGGCGACCGTCCCAACTTCGACCAGGCGTTCAACTTCTGGTTCTCGATCCCCACCGCCTCGGGCTTCGGCAACTTCCTGTGGGAGCTCGGACTGGGTGACGGCACGATCGCCGGCCGTCCGGGTGTCGTGCTCGACAATACCGACGTCACCTATCAGGTCGACCTCGATCCGGCGCTCAGCGCCGACGAGGTGGCACTCAACGACGGCATCGTGCGGGTGGCAGCCGATCCGCAGGGACGGGCCGGCGAGGGTCTCGCCAACCCGCCGGCGGTTACCGGCGACGTGAAGATGCCGGTGCTGACCATCCACAATCTGGGCGACCTGTTCGTGCCGTTCCACAACGAGGTGGAGTACGCCCGCGACGTGGCCGCCCAGGGCAAGAGCGACATGGTCGTGCAGCGGGCCGTGCGCGGCGTGAACCATTGCGGCTTCACCGACGCCGAGATGATCGAGGGCATGTCGGATCTGATCAGCTGGGCCCGCACCGGCGTCCGGCCGGCCGGCGACGTGCTGCTCGATCCGGTGGCGGTCGCCGATCCCAACTACGGCTGCACGTTCACCCGCGACATCGAGCAGCACAACCTGCCGGCGCCCTGCCCGTAGACCCGGGCCCACCCGCTCCTCGGCCCACTCGCTCCTCGGCCTACTCGAACTTTGTGCACCACACGACCCGAAAACGGGTCGTCGGTGTCACAATGTTCGGGTAGGCGATCCTCGAGACCGATTGGGAGACCATGGCTCACGACCGAGCAGGCCAGCGCGCCACCACCGATGATCTGATCGACGTGCCGCACCTGGTGTCGGCCTATTACACCAACACTCCCGACGTCGGTGACGTAGGTCAGCGGGTCGCCTTCGGTACCTCCGGTCATCGGGGTTCGAGCCTCGACAACTCGTTCAACGAGGCCCACATCGCCGCCATCACCCAGGCCATCTGCGAGTACCGGGCGGGCCAGTCGATCGACGGTCCACTCTTCCTCGGCCGCGACACCCACGCGTTGTCGGAACCGGCGTGGGCGACCGCCCTCGAGGTGCTGGCCGCCAACGGCGTGAACGTGTCGGTCGACGTCGACGGCCGCTACACCCCCACCCCGGCACTGTCTCACGCCATTCTCCGCCACAACCGAACCGCGACGAGCGGTCCCAAGGGGCACGCCCATGGGCGTGCCCACGGGCACGCCGACGGGATCGTCGTCACCCCGTCACACAACCCACCCAAGGACGGCGGCTTCAAGTACAACCCGCCCCATGGCGGACCGGCCGACACCGACATCACCGGCTGGGTCGCCAACCGGGCCAACGAGTTGCTGGCGGACGGCAACGCCGGCGTGCGCCGGATCGCGCTGAGCAAGGCAGTGGCCGCCGACACCACCGACACCCACGACTACTGCAACGCGTATGTCGACGACCTGCCCAACGTGCTCGACCTCGACGCCATCCGCTCGGCCGGGGTCCGCATCGGCGCCGATCCGTTGGGTGGAGCCAGTGTCGACTACTGGG
>JAOUGG010000755.1 GCA_029857855.1 Acidimicrobiia bacterium
GGCCAGGATCCGCTCGTCCTCGCCGAGAACCGGGGCCAGGATGCGGTGGCTGAACTGCTCCGGACGGCCCGATGACCGCCGAGTCGGGTGCCTATGCGGTCGACGAGCTCACGTTCGAGTGGAACGGGTTGACACTCGCCGGCACGCTGCACCGACCCAGCCTCGGCACCGAACCCGCCCCAGCGGCCTTGTTGTTTCAGGGCTCGGGTGCATCGGATCGCCACAGCAACGGCTTCTTCGGACCGATCCGGGCGGCATTCCTCGACCAGGGAATCGCCACCTTTGCCTTCGACAAACCGGGGTGTAGTGCGTCGACGGGCGACTGGCGCCGCCATGGGCTGGAGGATCGGGCCGATCAGGCACAGGCTGCGCTCGAGCGCCTGCAGCACTGCACCGCCGTCGACGCCGATCGGCTCGGGGTCTTTGGCCACAGCCAGGGCGGTTGGCTGGTTCAGATGCTGGCGGCCGAGTTGCCGGACCTGACCTTCGCCATCGCAAACTCGGCGCCGTCCATTGGCGTCGCCGACCAGGATCTGCACGGCTGCGAGCACACGCTCCGAAACCGTGGCTTCGACGAGTCCGCCATTGCCGATGCGGTCGCCTTCGTCGCCGCCGTGCACGAGGCCGCCCGTCGCAACAACTCGTTCGAGACCGTTCAGGCCGAGCTGCTTTCTGCGGCGGTCGTACAACCGTGGTACGGATATCTCACGATCGACGACGAAGACGATTGGACCATGGCCTGCGTCTGGGCGACTGAACTCTACGATCCGATCGACGCACTTCAACGAATCCGCTGTCCGTTCCTCGCCGTCTACGGCGCGCTCGATCCGCTGCTGCCGCCGTGGCGAAGCGCTCGGGAGACGGCTGCGGCACTTCTCGAGGGAGGGGCTGAAGACGCCACCGTCGTCGTGATGCCTACCGGCAATCATCGGATCCAGCACGATGACACCGAGGAGTTCGTCGAGGGCTATCTCGACCTGTTGGGCGACTGGGCGGCCCGGCGGGCCACCGATCGATCCGGGCGCGCCGAAGCGAACTGATCGCGGCCTGCGGACAACGGCCACTCACTACAGTTCCTCCATGGCTGAGATTCTCGAACCAATCGCCGAGTTGACCGAGGCGCTCGCCGCACGCGACGTTGAGCGGGCGATGAAGCTGTACGCCGCCGATGCCCAAGTGGTTCGGTACGAAGGTGTGGCCAAGGGCACGGACGAAATCCGTGCCTTTCTGATCGGCTTTCTTTCGGGGTACGAGCGCTTCGAGCTCATCTCCGTCGATCAGGTCCAACGCTCCGACGACATGGTCGTCTTTGACTCGTCGAGCGAAACAGGAGCAGGCGTTCTCCAGATGATCAACGTCCTTCAACTCGATGACGACGGCCTCATCACCAGGCATGTCCCGCTGATTCGCGGCTACTGGGGAAAGACCTGATCGACGACGAACGGCTCCACCGCCACACCGGCGTTACATCCGGTTCGCCTCACGACTGCCAGCGGAACGACGAAACGATCGATTCGATGTGTGCCGGATCTCCGAACACCGCGATGTAGGAGTCGGGGCTGCCGGACGGCACCAGCACCGCCGACTGACGGAATCCCTCGACCACGGCGGGCGAGTCGCTTGACGGGGTGATCAGCCTCGCTTCGCGACCATCGACGGTGTAGACCTCGATGGTGGGATCGGCACCGTACGGCCGGAGCACGTGAGCGGCTTCGTTTTCGGCCAGCTCGTTGAGTCCGCCGGAAGCGGATACGACCTCGAGTTCAACGAAGCCGTCCTCACCGAAGAAGGCCCAATCGCCGTAGTCGGTGTTCGGCTCCCATCCGTCCGGATACCGCATACTCAAGCCGAGTTCGTCGATCGTGTAATCAGTGAAGCCGGTGCCGTCGGTCGCCGTCGATTCGCCGGTATTTGTCGATTCGCTGGTGGTTGTCGACTCCGAGGTTGTGGTGGCCTCGCTGGTTGTCGTCGACTCGGAGGTCATGGTGGCCCCGCTGGTCGTGGTCGACTCGGACGATGTGGTCGTTGCGGCCGCGTTGTCACCGCCATCGCCGCAGGCCACTGTCAGCAGCACAACAACGACGAGCACCGCACCGGCCGACTTCCGCGCGATCGTCGGGATGGCCATGAAGGTCGACTCCTTTGCGACGAGAATCCTCAGGATTCAACACAAGACCAACGCTGAATGCAGCAACAGAGCACTTGGTCCTCAGATCCCTCGCTGAGCCCGCCGAACGTCTTCGGTGCTCCGGGGCGAGGGCGAGGAAGTGTTGCGGACCGGAAGGGCTTCTTCGAAACGGGTCGCCCGCTCCGGGGCCGCTACTCGACCATGGACGGCCCGACCGAGGCGTCCTCGTTGGTCCTGGCGATCAGGTTGCGGACCTCACGGACCGCCACCAGGAGCACCCCGACGTCGCTCGAGGTGGTGCGGATGTCGACCATGGTCTGGCGGTCACGGTCGACGGCGATCTTGTGACGGTCGGTCCATGCGTCGAGCATGAGCAGCGGGTCGGGTTCGACGTCGGCCGGGGGTGCCGGCGGTGGCCGCCACCGACGGCGACAGCCCGGCGATCCGTTCGGCCAGGTCGAAGGCGGCACCCGCCGCGGTCAGATCGGCGATGTCGGCCTCATAGCTCCG
>JAOUGG010000757.1 GCA_029857855.1 Acidimicrobiia bacterium
ATTTCGCCGTGGTGCCCGGTGGGCCGGGGCTCAGCGGAGTTCGGCGATGAGCTCCCGGAGCCTTTCGCGGTCGGCGTCATCGGCCACCGGAATCGAGAACTCGATGCGGTCCACCCGGCCGTCGAACCGCTGTCGCAGCCTGGCCCCGATCTCGTCGTAGGTGCCGATCGTGGCCACCGTGTGAAGCATCTCGTCGTCGACGAGTCCCGGCAGGTCGTCCCAACGTTGCTCCCGTGCGAGGTTCGACGCCTCACGGGCGACGTCGGTCCAGCCGTGCACGGCGAAAGCCCGGCGGTAGGTCGGGGTCGACAGGTAGAACGCCACCCGCTCACGGACGGTGATCACGACCCGCTCAAGGCTGTCGGCGTCGGGAGCCGTTCCGATCAGCGGTTTGAGGCAGATCTCCACCTCGTTGACGTGGCGGCCGGCTCGGGCCGCGCCCTTCGCCACGGCCGGCAGGACCTCGGCGTCGATGAAGGCCGCTGTGCAGACCGGATGCAGGCGCACGCCGTCGGCCACTTCGCCGGCGACCGCACACATGTTGGGGCCGATGGCGGCCACGGTTATCGGAATGACGGGATGCTCGATCGGTCCCGGATTGAACAGCGGCACCATCAGATCCAGTCGGTAGTGCTCGGTGTCGATGTCGAGGCGGGTGCCGTTCTGCCAGCAGTCCCAGACGGCGCGAACGGTTCGGATGTAGTCGCGCATCCACGGCGCAGGCGCCGACCACGGAACGCCGAAACGCCGTTCGACATGCGCCCGAACCTGCGTGCCGAGGCCGAGGTTGAACCGGCCGCCCGACAGCTTCTGTAGCGACCACGCCGACATGGCGGTGATCGTCGGGCTCCGCGGGAACGCCATCGCCACCGAGGTGCCGAGACCGATCGTCGACGTGGTGCCGGCGGCCAGCGCCAGGAGTTGGAACGGATCGTCCTTGGTCTCCTCGACGAGGATGGCGTCGAGCCCGGCCGCTTCGGCCTCGGGTGCCAGACCTGCAACTTGTTCGATCCTCAGCGGGTTGGCCGGTTCGCGCAAGCCCGGGTCCAACTTCCCCAACGGCAGCAGTGATTCGACGAGCATCCGGTCGACAGTAGCCGTCGGCGGGGAGCCCCGATCGATCGAGCGTCGTCTCCGAGACCGCCGACGGTTTCCCTCCCGTCGCGACCGGGGTCTACTGTGGAGCACGGCAATCGGGAGCAGCAAGATGCCGAAGCCGTGACACTTGAGAGCCACTGTCACTCGGGAGCCGAACATACTCAGGGATATTCATCGCCGAGCAACGAGAGGGGTCGTGATGTCCACGACGAAGTGGCTGTACGCCTATGACGAGATCGACGCTGCCGAGGACCACGTCGGCGGCGACTGGGAGGCGGTGCTTGGCCTCCTCGGAGGCAAGGGTGCGAATCTGGCCGACATGACCCGGCTCGGCATTCCGGTACCCCCCGGTTTCGTGATCACCACCGAGGCCTGCAACGCCTACACCGACGCCGGTGGCACGGTTCCCCCCGGCCTCTGGGACCAGGTGATGGATGCCATGGGCCGTCTGGAGGAGGCAACCGACAAACGATTCGGCGACCCGGATCGGCCGCTGCTGGTCGCGTGTCGATCGGGTGCCCGATTCTCCATGCCGGGCATGATGGACACCGTTCTCGACATCGGCCTCAACGACAAGGTGGTCGAGGGAATGATCGAGGCCACCGGTGATGAACGATTCGTTCTCGACTCCTACCGGCGGCTGCTGCAGATGTTCGGCGGCGTGGTGCTCGGCGTCGCCGATGAGGCGTTCGAGGCCGTCTTGCGGTCGAAACGTCGGGCCTGCAACGTGGCAAGCGACGAGGAGCTGACGGCGGCCGACTGGCGTGACGTCATCGCCTCGTTCAAGTCGGTGATCAGCCGGCGAGCGGGCGAACCGTTCCCCGACGAACCGGTCGAGCAACTCAAGCTGGCAACGACGGCGGTCTTCGAGAGCTGGGCCAGCAAACGGGCCCACGACTACCGGGAGGCCGCCGGGATCGCCCACGACCTTGGCACGGCGGTCAACGTGGTCACGATGGTGTTCGGCAACATGGGTGACGGCTGCGCCACCGGAGTGGCGATGAGCCGTGACGCCACCACCGGTGAGGATCGTCTCGAGGGTGACTACCTCCTCAACGCCCAGGGGGAGGACGTGGTGGCCGGTATCCGCCCCACCAAACGGATTTCGGAACTTGCCGGCGAGATGCCGGAGGTCGCCGACCAGTTCGCCGACATCGCCAAACGTCTCGAACGCCACTACCGCGACATGCAGGACATGGAGTTCACGGTCGAACGGGATCGCCTGTGGCTGTTGCAGACGCGAGCCGGGAAGCGGACGGCGCAGGCTGCGGTCCGGATCGCCGTCGACCTTGCCAACGAAGGTTTGATCTCCCGGGAGGAGGCGGTGCTCCGGGTCAGTCCCGATCAGATCGACTTCTTCCTGCACCCCCAGTTCGCAGCGTCCGCGATCGAACACGCCGAGCCGTTGACCACTGGTCTCAACGTCTCGCCCGGTGCGGCGGTCGGCGTGGCGGCGTTCGACCCGGATCTGGCGGAACGATGGGCGTCGGAGGGAAGAGAGGTGGTGCTGGTCCGACCCGACACCAAACCTGACG
>JAOUGG010000759.1 GCA_029857855.1 Acidimicrobiia bacterium
ACGGTGGGCCGTGTCCGGGTCATCCTGACCGACGCCCGATCGGAACGCATCCCGGGGGTCACCATGCTCGGCATAAAGCAGAAGGAGTGGCTGATCGACGAGCTCGAGACCTCGTCGAAGACCCACGCTCTCGTGCTGTGGATCAATCCCGTTCCCTGGGTTGGCGACTCGAGCGACGACATGTGGGGCGGCTTCGCCGAGGAACGGACGGAGATCGCCCAGGTCATCGCCGACAACGACATCGAGAACCTCGTGATGCTCTCCGGCGACGCGCACATGGTCGCATATGACAACGGCACCAACACCAACTACTCATCCGAGCCCGGACCCGGCTTCCCGCTGCTTCATGCGGCGGCGCTCGACCGACCGGGAAGTGTCAAGGGCGGACCCTACAGCGGCGAAGTGGTGCCAGGCGGCGGCCAGTTCGCCGTGATCGACGTCGTCGACGACGGCGACGACGTTTCGGTCACGCTCGAGGCCCGAAACTGGGAGAACGAGACGATCTTCCGCCACGAGTTCACGCCTCGTTTGCCGGCGGTGCTGTCCGGGTAGATCCCGGCTCATGCCCGATCTCGACGAGCTGGCCGAACTTCGCTCACAGCTCGAACCACCGGGCTGATCGGCCAACCGGCTGATCGAGGGTCGGCTCCGTCAACCGAACGCGAGCGCGCTGTTTTGCCCGACGAACAGGGCGGCGGCGAAAAACCCGACGACGAGCAGCGCGGCCACCGCCGTCGCGGTCCGGGTGGCGACCCCGGCTCGCTCCGGCAGCCACGACAAAGCCAGGGCGGCCAGGAAGCCGCCGACGATCCCACCGGCGTGACCCCAGAACGAGATCCTCGGTACCAGAATCGGAAGGGCGAGGTTGATCAGGAAGATGGCCCCGAGCGACGTCTGGAACAGATTGATCCCCCTCGTCATCAGCACTGCGGCCAGCCCACCGGCCAACCCCAGGACCGCGCCGGAGGCGCCGAGCGTCGACTGGGAATAGTCGAACAGGAGCACGGCCAGCGACGAGCCGAACAGGCCGGCCAGGTAGATCAGGAGGAACCGGACGGCACCGACACCTTTTTCGAGGGTCGGCCCGAAGATCCACAGGGCGTACATGTTGAAGCCGATGTGCAGGATGCTGGCGTGGAGAAATCCGCCGGTGATGATCCGCCACCACTCACCGAATTCGATCGCGGGACCGAACAGGAGGCCCCATCGGGTCAGTGCACCGTCGGTACCGAGCTGGAAGACGAAGGCCACCACATTGGCGACGATGAGCGCGGTCGTCACAGGCGGTCGCTGGTTCATCAGGTTCCGGGCGGTGTAGACCTGCTGACCCTGACCGGCCACGCATTCCGGGCAGTGGTACCCGACGGAAGCCTGATGCATGCACTGGGTGCAGATCGGACGTCCGCAACGCTGGCATTCGACGGCAGCCTTCGACTGCGGGTGGCGATAACAACTGGTCGACTCCTCGAGCACCGCTCCACCCTACAGCCGCAGGCATACTCGGGCGATGGCAAACAGTCCCGGGTCGGTGACCCGACATCTCCGCTCGCCGTACGATCGCGAGATCGCCCGGTTGGCCGTGCCCGCTCTGGGCACGCTGGTCGCCGAGCCGCTGTACGTCCTGGCCGACACCGCCATCGTCGGTCGGATTGGCACCAACGAGCTGGCCGGCCTGGCCCTGGCGTCGACGGTGCTGTTGTCGACCCACGCCCTCGTCATCTTTCTGGCCTACGGCACGACGGCCAGCGTCGCCCGGCTGGTCGGTGCCCGCCGCGACGGCGACGCCGCCTCTCAGTCGCTGCAGGGTCTGTGGCTCGCCGCCCTGTTGGGCATCGCCTTCACCGTGTTCATCGCGCTGACCGACCAGTGGCTCCTGCGGATTCTCGGCGGAACCGGGGAACCGCTGGTGGCGGCGACCCGGTACCTGCGCATCAGCCTGATAGGCCTGCCGTTCATGTTTCTGGTTCTCGCCGGATCGGGGGCGTTCAACGGCCGCCAGGACACCCGCACCCCGCTGGTCATCGCCGTCGCCGGGGCGCTGGCCAACCTCGTCATCGAGGTCGTGCTCATCAGCGGTCTCGGCTACGGGATCGGCGCATCGGCCCTGGCCACGGTCATCGCCCAGGTTGCCACCGGGCTGGTGTTCGTGCACCGAATCGTGCGGTGGTGTCGATCGGCCGGGGTCGGGCTGCGTCCCGATTCCGAGGCGATCCGGGGGCTGGCCTGGCTGGGTCGGGCTCTCGTTCTCCGATCGATCGGGCTGCGGGGTTCGTTCACGTTGGCGGCCGCCGTTGCCGCCCGTATCGGCACCGCTCCCCTCGCCGCCTACCAGATCGGCATCCAGATCTGGTCGACGCTGGCGCTTGCTCTCGACGCCGTGGCCATCGCCGGTCAGGCACTCACCGGGAAGTGGTTGGGGGCGGGATCGGCCACCAAGGCCAAGGCGGCCGCCCGGCGGATGATCCAACTCGACCTCTCGGTGGCCGCTCTCATGGCGCTGTTTGTGATGGCCGCCCGGGAACCCCTGGCCCGGATTTTCAGCACCGACGCGGACGTGGTGGCGGCCACGGTCGGCGTGCTCGTGTGGGTGGCCGCCACCCAGCCGCTCAACGGCTATGTGTTCGCCCTGGAC
>JAOUGG010000758.1 GCA_029857855.1 Acidimicrobiia bacterium
GGACTTCACGTCCGAGCGGTGGGACACAGTCATCGATTGCATCGGGAACCGCAGTGGTCGCGAGATCCGGCGAGCGCTTGTCGACGATGGCCGATGGGTTGTCGTTGGTGACCATCAAAAGGACGGCTTGCTCGGCCCACTGCCCCGCCTGGTGATCAGGCTCGTGCGCTGGCGCTTTGGGTCGCAGTCGTGTCACTGGTTCGTTCAAAGCGAGGATGTGCGCCACCTCGCAGAGCTTGCGGTACTCGTCGACCAGGGCCTGGTCCGCTCACATCTCAGCGACACTCTCAAATTGGGTGATGTGCGGGCTGGCTACGACCGGATCGAGAGCGGTCGAACCGTCGGCAAACTCGCAGTCAAGATCGCAGCCGCACATCGGACGAAATCAACCAACGCCGTATCGACCGGCAGGGAACCGACCGAAGCGAACAACAAGATCGGAGCCTCATCGTGACCACTACAAAGACAACACCAAACCCGGAGTCTGTGACGGGTCTGAACGAGCGCGTCGCCCTCCTGGAAAAGAAGGCAGTCATCTTCGCCCTGTGGATCTTCGTTCTCCTCAACTTCATCTTCCGCGACCTCCACGAAATCGGGAAGGCGGAGTTTCTCGAAGAAGCGCTCACCGGAACATACGACGGAAGAGAACTCACCGAAGCACTGTTCCTCCTCGGAGGCATCATGGTCGAAATACCGATCGCCATGACGCTGATGACCTGGATACTCCCGCTCCGATCGAACCGGTGGGCCAACATCATCATCCCGCCACTCTGGGGGCTCACCCTCATCGGAATGGCTGGCGACCTCGACGACTACTTCCACTTCGGTCTCATGTTGATCGCACTCGCAGCCATCGTCTGGCAAGCGTGGAGCTGGGAACGATCTACTTCGTCGGCTCACGCGCCTGGGACTGAGTAGCCTGGCACCGCACTACGGCCCAAGTGCAGTGCTCGGTAATCCCGGAGGTGCGGAGGTTTAGGACTCCGGCTGATCGCAAGACGCCGCTGACCAGGCCAAATGCCGAATGACGGTCGACACTGTCGCAATCACTCCGGCAGTTGGTGGCTGATCGCGGTTTCCGGCCGACGAATGCGATCAGCTGATCGGTGGGCGACGCGCCTTCATCGGTTTGTGCTGCCGGAGCGAATCCTGCGAATGCCCGGGACTGCTCGGTCACGATAACTCGTGCTGATGTCAGTGCTGCTGCGGCGGCATCGGGTGGCAGCTCTGAGTTCTGGCCAGTAGCGATGGCGATGTCCCAACCGTGCGTCAAGGTATCGACGAGGTTCATCCCCAGAGCGACATGGCCCGTTACCGCCGGAGCCAGCGCGCTAACCGGCATAATGCCGGTTAGCGCGCTGGCCTCGAGTCGGTTGTGAGCTGGGCTCGGGCGGCTTGGACGATCTCGTTGTAGTCGGCCTGGAAGGGCTCGACAAGGGTGCGTTCGAGCGCAGCGTTGAGGCCGTTCAAGGCGATCTGTTCGGCGTCGTTGCCGGTGTGCCGGCGTCTTCGTGGCGGCTGATCCAGTCGAAGATGACGAGTGCTTCGGCCCGGCTGAGTTCGATAGGTGTCGGTGTGACGATGTCGAAGTTCATGCTTCTCCGGTCGGTCGGCGGCGAGATTCTGGTTTCGGTGTAGAGCTGGTCGACTAGGTCGGTGACGTCGAAGTATTCCTCCGCAACGGTGTCATCCGCGATGCGCGCGTAGACCATGGTCATCTCGAGGTTCTTGTGGCCGAGGAGCGCGGCGACGGCTTCGAGGCGCATCCCGCGGTTGATGGCTTGGGTGGCGAGGGTGTGGCGAAGCTGGTGTGGGATGGACCCGGCCGATGCCGGCGTTTTTCGCGATCCGGCGGACCATGCGGGTGACACGATGGCGGTCGACGGCTGAGACGTCGTCGGTGAGGAGTCGGCCGGTCCGAGCGATGTGAGGCCAGGCGCTAAACGTGGCGACCACGCTCGGGATGACGAGTAGATCGACACTGCAGTGACACCGAGGATGATCGTGCGCTTGAGGAAGCTCGTTGAAGAGGTCACGACGATCTAGCACCGGTTGTGAGGGTTTGCTGACAGTGAGGCAGGACGTGGTGAGAGTGGTTCATGGTTGAGGAAGCGGGCCGGTGTCGAGGCAGACAGAGCATTGCCGCCCTGTCCCCGTTGCTCAAATGGGTGGCGTATCCTTCTCAAACGTTCCATCGAGCGTATGGGTGGAGTACGGTCTCGGTCTGTGACGTCTCTCGTTTCTGACGACGATCAAGGCTGGCGACCGCTCGTTCCCATCGCGATGGTGATGTTTATCATCGCTTTGGACACGACGATGCTGAACGTGGCGATTCCAGACATCGTTGCCGACTTGGACACCACCACGTCCGCAGTGCAGTCTGCGGTCGCCCTCTATTCGTTGGTCATGGCCGCCCTGATGGTCGGGGCCGGCCGGTTGGGCGACATCGTAGGTTCCAAGAAGGTGTACACGGTTGCGTTAGTCGTGTTCGGCGCTGGGACTCTCACTGCAACCGTGGCACCAAACGTCACCGTTCTCATCATCGGCTGGTCGTTCCTCGAGGGCCTCGGGGCGGCGGCCCTCATTCCGCTCTCCATCGCCATGATCTCGGTGAATTATTCGGGCACGAAGA
>JAOUGG010000072.1 GCA_029857855.1 Acidimicrobiia bacterium
CTACGCCCGGACCAATTTCGAGTGGACGGGCGCCGCACCGAACTCCTTCACCCTCTCGCTGAAGGCCGACGACGGGGCCGTCGTCTACCTCAACGGCGTGGAGCTGGTTCGGGAGAACCTGCCCGACGGTGCCATTGCCGCATCGACCCCGGCGATCGGCTGGAAGGGCACGGCCGAGGAAACCTTCCGGGACTTCCAGGTACCGGCGGACGCACTGGTCGACGGCACCAACCTGGTGGCCGTGGAGGTCCACAACGTGTGGCGCAACAACGCCGATCTCAGTTTCGATCTCTCGATGGCGGCCTCCGAGATCGTTGATGCCGGGATCGACTGGGAGTTCGTCAACGGCGGTGCCGATTGGAACTACATCGACGAAGCCACGGCGACCCCCGACGGCTGGACCGCCGGAATCGTGAACGGCTCCAGTGGCGCTGCACCGCTCGGCTTCGCCGAGGACTTCATCGCCACCGAGGTGGTGGCGGGCAACGAGGCCTACTACTTCACTCGAACCTTCACCGTCGAGGATAAATGGGTGGGTTCGGACATGACCCTGAAGCTGCTGGCCGATGACGGAGCCGTCGTCTACCTGAACGGTGTCGAGGTCCACCGGTTCAACATGCCCGACGGGCCCGTCGACTGGAGCACACGGCCGCTGAACTGGGTGGCCGGTGCCGATGAGACCTACGTGCGCACCGTGATCAACGGCGACGCCCTGGTGGCCGGCGAGAACACGATCGCCGTCGAAGTGCACAACTACTGGCCCGGCAACAGCGATCTCAGCTTCGATCTGTCGCTCAAGGGTGGCGATCTGCCGTAGTGACCGGTCCCCTCTGCGGGACCTCGGGAGCCGGGATCAGCGGGCCTGCCCGTCGTCGGATCCCGGCTCCATTTCCTAAAGAGCGTCCATCGAACGGCCGATTTGCCTGGTGAGAGCAGCAAGCACCGACCGTGCCCGACAAGGCAAACGATGCGCACCGACGGAACGGCCACTTTGGACCACTACCTCAAACCCATCCTCGAGCACAAGAACCTGATCATCGCGGTGACCGCGGTGACGGCGTTGCTTGCAGTTGCGGCCTCGCTGGTGCTCCCACCTTCGTATCGGTCGACGGCTTCGGTACTCTTGACCCCGATCTCTGGGAACCCGCTCACGCCGCTCGAGTCCGACACCGACGTCGACATGGCCACGGAGTTGTTGATCTCGACGTCGAAGGCCGTCGTGGCTCGGGTGGCCGAGGATCTCACGGCCCAATCGACGGGCGTTGACCCCGACAAGCTCGCCGACAACGTCTCGGCCAGCAGCCCCCGGGAGTCGAAGGTCCTCGACCTCACCTACCGGGCCGCGACCCCGGAGTTGGCTCAGCTCATCGCCAACTCATTCGCCGAGAACTACCTCGAGTACCGGGAGCAGATCGCCAGCGAGAACCGGTCCGACGCCGTTGAGCTGCTCAACGATCGGATCGCTCTGCTGAAGGATCAGCTCTCGCAGATCGAGGGCCGGTTGAGCCAGATGGAGTCGGGAACGCAACCCTACGTGGCGGCGTCTGTCGAGCGGGACTCGATCGACGGTGAGCTTCAGGCCCAGCAGGAGGCATTGGCGGCCCTCTCCACTCTCACGCTGAGCGCCGGTGAGATTCTCAGCCCCGCTCGACTGCCGGTGGCACCGACCGGCCCGGGTCTCATCACCCTGCTTGTCGGTGGACTGGCCGGTGGTCTCGTTGTCGGCGTCGTGTCGGCCATGTTGCTCAGCGCCGTTCAGGCGAGTCGAGTGCCGCGGAATCGCCGGGCCTCGGATCACATCGAGCAGAACCGTCGCCAGGAGGACCGGTCCCAAATCGGCGGCCGCCGGGCGGGTGATGGACAGACCGAATCGGCGGTCGAGAAGCTCGCCCGGGTAACCGCCGGCCGTGAGCAAAGCGAAAGCGATGACCACGAGGCCGACAGCGACGGCCACGAGGCCGAGGACGACGGCCGGCTTGACGAACCTGCCGACAAGACCGCAGACAAACGGGCCGACAAGACCGCTGCGGAAGGCACGGACGAGCCGGCGGAGGACGGTCCGGACACGCCTCCGGGAGACGCCACCGAGCAGCCGGTCGACAACAACATGGCCGAGTCGGCCGACAAGACCGCCGACGAGCCGGCCGACAAGACCGCCGACGAGCCGGCCGACAAGACGGCTGACAAGAAGGCCGACAAGACCGCCGAACTCGCCGACATGGTCACAGCCATCGACAAGGCCGCCGAAGAGGCCGTCGGCTTGAACCCGGCCGAGTCCACCTTGGAGCCTGCGGATACGGCATCCACACGATCGCCCACACCGGCGCCGACCGCGGGGCCCGTCACACACTCCGTCGTCCACCAGGGAGAGCCGCCCGCCCCGCCGCCGGCGGCGGCGAAGCAACACGATCGCCGGCGTGACGACGGTCCCCATGCCACCGCCGAGGAGGAACCCGACGTCGTTCCCGATCCGGGTTCGGAAGCCCCGGTGCTTCCGATCGATCACGTCGTCGCCGCCCACTTCGGCGACGACGTCCCGCCCCCGCCGCGAAACAAGGCGAAGCTGAAAGGCGATTCGGCGCCTGCGCCCAATGAGCCACCGCACGATCGACGAGCCAACGGCTCGGCGGCCGCCCAGCAGGCTTCGCTCATCACCCCGAGCCTGGAGGTCGAGGCCGACTTCGACCGGCTCGTCGGCGAGATCCGCGAGCAGTTGGCCGTCGGCCCGCTGACCTGCCTCGCCGTCGGGCAGGACCACCGGGCCCAATCGGTGGCGGCCGGCTTCGCGCTCGTCGACGGCCTGAAGGACCTCGAGGTCGACGTGTTGATCCTCGACGCCACCCTCGACGAACCGGTTTTGGCCGAGGTACTGGAACTTCCGAACATCCCCGGGTTGAGCGAGCTGATCGTCGGCCAGGCGCCGATGGAGGCGACCATTCAACAACTCGAGGGTTTCACCGGCCTCTACGCCGTGACGGTGGGCAAGCCGACGCCTCTCTCGCGATCGGCGTTCGGCACGCCGAAACTCCGTGACCTTCTCCGCCAGGCCAAGCAGCGGTTCCCGGTGACGGTCATCATCGGGGGCGACATCGCCGACGCCGCCCTCCTGTCACAAGCCGGCGGCGCACTCGACGGTCTGGTCGTTGCCGCCTCGGCCCCTCCCGGGCAACCGGCCGACCCCGGTCTGGTCGAAGCGCTTTCCGCGTTGAACGCGCCGGTCTGGGTGCGGATCTCGGTCGCCGTCGACCCGGGCCCCACCGCATCGGCGGCCAACGCCGCGACAACAGTCTGAGGGCCGTGACCCCGCCGACGGCTGTCGAGGTGCCGGGCCGATTCGAACAGCCGGACGGTTGGTCGTTCCCCGATCAACGCAACCTGCCCTCCGGCACCGGATCCCTCTACGCGGCCCTCATCGCCGGCTACCCCCTGGCCTGGGCCACCGGCTTCTCCCCGCTCTGGTTCCCGGCCGTGGCGATCCTCATGGTGGTGTGGCTGATCCGCTACCGACCCCTGCGGGTGCCGGCGGGCACGATCAGCTTCGCCCTGTTCCTCGTCCTCGTCGCCGCCTCGGTCATCCAGGTCGATTCGGCCAGTCGACTGGCGCTGTGGGGACTGCGGGCGTCGTGGTATGTCGCCGCGTTCATCTCGTTCGTCTACCTGGCCCGCCAGACCGGCCCGAAGGCCCGACGCCGAATCGTCCGAGCCATGATCCTGCTGTGGGCGGCGACCATTCTCGGGGGCTACGGCGCGATTCTGCTGCCCGATCTGACCTGGGAGACGCCCATTTCGCTGGCCCTCCCCGGCTCGATCGCGTCCGACCCGTTCGTGCGGGATCTGATCGTGCCCCGGACCTCGGAGATCCAGACCTTCTGGACCGGCGTGCGGCTCAACCGTCCGGCCGCACCCTATCCCTACACCAACGCCTGGGGTTCATCGGTCGCGCTGCTCACACCCTTCGTCCTCGCCGCCCTGCAGGATCGACGGATCGGCCTGCCCCGCTGGCTCGTCGTCGCCATGCTGGTGGCCGGTATGGTGCCGTTCTACGTCGCCCTCAACCGCGGGGCCTGGTTGACGCTCGTGGTCGGCATCGTCTACAGCGGGCTGCGGTCGGCCTTGGTCAAGCGCCGGCCGGTGCCGCTGCTGATCGTGATCCTGGTCGCCGTCACCGGCCTCGTCGTGGCCCTCAACACCGGCGTGCTCGACACGGCGATCGACCAACTCGAAACCAGATCGGCCGACAGCAACGAGACCCGGGCCAACATCTACCTGGAGACGATCGAGCAGTCGGCCGAATCACCGATGATCGGATTCGGCACGCCTCGCCCCAACCCGTCGAACCCGACCGGACCACCGCTCGGGACCCACGGCCAGGTGTGGGCGATCATGTTCGCCCACGGCTATCTCGCTCTGGCCCTCTACCTGCTGTTCTTCGTGTACGGCTTCGTCCGCGGTGCGGGCAAGGGTGTGGTCGGACACTGGGCCAAGGTCTCGCTGCTGATCGGGCTGCTACAACTGCCGATCTACGGGCATCTACCGATGCAGCTCTTCATCATGATGGGCGCAGTGGGGATCGCCACCTGGCCCGAGGATGCGCTCGGACCGGCCCGAACGGCGGGACGGTGACCGGTCATGGCCACGCTTGACACCCGGTCTGACCTGCGTCCGACCGCCGACGGTGACCGGGTCCGCCAGGCCGCCCGCGGGTCGGCGTTCAACCTGGTGGGGGCCGTAACAGCGGCGGTCGTCAGCTTTTTCACCGTCGGGCTCATCACCAACACCTACGGTCAGTCCCGAGCAGGGGTCTTCTTCGCCGCCACCGCCCTGTTCACCCTGGCCGCCAACGGCGCCCGGCTGGGCGCCGAGTCGAGTCTGACCTTCTTCGTATCCCGGCTCCGGGCCGCCGACCGTCGGGGCGAGGTCGCGGCCGTGACCGCAACCGCACTACGGGCCACCGCGGCAGTGGCGCTGCTGTTCGCGGTCGTCGGGTTTCTCGGCGCGGACTCGATCGCCGCCGCGCTGGCCGAAGAGGAGGACAACGCCCGGTCGCTGGCCGCGATGATCAGGGTGCTCGCCCTGGTGGCGCCGGTGTTCTCGGTGAGCCAGGCGATGTTCGGGGCCAGCCGCGGTTTCGGGACGATGCGGCCTTCGGTGGTCGCCGGGCAGCTCGTGCGCCCGATCGTGCAACTGGCCCTCGTCGCCCTCGTCGTCGTGATGGCCGCCGACGTGGCTGCGCTGGCATGGGCCTGGGCCGGTGCCGCGGTGGTGTCGCTGGCCGTCATCACGGTGTGGTTGCGGAACCGGCTGAACCGGATAGACGCTCCGGCCGGCACGTTCCGATCGTCGGACTACTGGCGATTCGCTGCGCCTCGTGCACTGACCGACGTCATCTCCTCCGCGCTGGAGCGTCTCGACCTGCTCCTCGTCGCCTACGTTCTGGGTGAGGCCCAGGCCGGCGTGTACGGAGCGGCCAATCGGCTGATCGTTGCCGGCCAACTCATGATGTTCGCCACCTCGCAGTCGATGGCACCGCATCTCAGTGCGGCGTTCGCTCAGGACGACAACGAGGAGGCCGAACACGTGTTGCACACGGTGTCGGCCTGGAACGTCACGCTGCTGTGGCCGGTGTTCCTGACGATGGCCTTCGGCGCCGAGACGATCCTCCGCCTGTTCGGCGACGACTTCACCGACGGAACCCGCCTCGTCCAGATCTTCTCGGTGGCCCTGGTGATCATCATCGGACTCGGCGTCGGCGACACCCTGCTCCTGATGACGGGGCGAAGCCTGGCCTCGCTCGTCAACCATCTGCTGGCCCTGGTGACCATGGTCGGACTCTCACTCGTGCTGCTCCCCCGTGTCGGCGTGGTCGGCGCAGCGTGGGCCTGGGCCGCCTCGCGTATCCTCATACGGGTGCTGGCGGTGATCACGGTCTGGCGGACCAACCGGGTCCACGGACTCGGCCGATCCGTCATGGTGGCCGGTCTTATCGCTTTCCTGGCCTACGTACCGACCGGCTGGCTGATCCATCGCGGCATCGACAACGGGGTGCTGGCCCTCGGCGTCCACGTTGCGGTCGGCGCCGTCATCCAGCTTGTCATCTCGCTGCGGTTCCGGGAGCTCCTCGAACTCGACCAGCTGCTGACGATCGCCCGCCTCTCCGGGCCCGGGCCTGATGGCTCTACGAGAGCCAGTCGAACCGCCGGTCGATGAGTTCGAAGAGACGCTCGTTCGGCTCGCGGTAGATGGCGATCAGCCGATCGCGCATCGCCTGGTCCATCCTCCGGTAGTCGTGACCGTTGCGGTCGTCGGTGACGTCGAGTTCGACCGGCGGCAGATCCAGCCACGCCGTCACCTCGGCCAGGATCCGGTTCGGATCCCGGTAGAAAGCCTCCGACTGGACGATCATGATCTGGTCGCGCCGATAGTGACGAAACAGCCGCTCGATCTGGTCGGCGTACAGCCCCTTCGACACATACGAGTGGTGCTCGTGGCTGTGACTCCAGTAGGTCCAGTCCTGTTGCATCCGTTCGTCCTCACCGGCCAGCCGGCCTTCCTCGGCGGCCAGCGCCTCGTCGAACGGCAGCGTTTCGTGCCCGTGCCCGACCGAATGATGGAAGTGCGACTCAGCCCGGCGAACGGGGTCGCGCAACATCACCATGACCTTGATGTCGGGCAGGGCCTGGGCCATCCGCTCCACCGCGAACGGGTGGAACAGGTAGTAGGGGCAGGCATCGAAGCAGAACATCGGATGGCCGTGACGGGACTCGACCAGGTCCGCCCACCGTCGAGTGGGAAACTGCGACTGGTACCACTCCCAGCCTCGGTGATAGTTGTACGAGAAGTAGTGGGAGCCCTTGCCGCGGCGCGGCCGTTCCACCATCGGCATGCGGTACAGGGCCTCGAAGAGCGCCGTCGTGCCACTGCGCTGCACGCCGGCCAGCACCAGGTCGGGAAGCACCCGCGCCTCCCAGGTGGCAACTGCGGCGCGCTCGCGGCACCACTTGGCGCCGGCCTTCAATTCCCGCAGCCCGGGCCGTTCGAACAACTCGTGTTGGGTGATTCGGGTGGCGATCCGGGTTGACATGTCTCTCCTCGTTCGTTCCGGAATGCGGGCGGCGGGTGCGTCAGCGGCCCTCGTTCGGTGCGGTGGCGCCGCCGAGCACCGACAGCTCTGCCATGATCCGATCGGTCGCCGCTTCGCCCTGTTCGACGCTGTCGACCGATATGCCCGCCGCCCGAAGCGCCAGCGTGCGGCGGATCAACTCCACCAGATAGAGGCGATACACGTTGATCTGGTTGTGGGGATCGACGCCGAGTCGGGCCAGGTCCTGGGGGGAGAGGCGGGCGCTGCGGTCGAGGGCGGCCGGGGTCGAGAGCCCCTTCATCTCCACACCGACCTGGGTGTGGAAGTGACAGAGGTCGAAGCCGAGTGGAACACCGTCGGCCGCGAACTCCCAGTCGATCACCTGCACGTTGCCGGGTCCCCTCGTCGGGGTCGAGAGGATGTTCCACGGCGTCAGATCACCGTGCCAGGCGCCGATCTCGAGTGTCGACGACCCGACGGTTTCGGCCACCCGTTCGACGGCCCGTACCTCACGTTCGGTACCGTGCGGAAGGACGGCTTGGACCGAACGCCACCACGGCGTGTCGGCGAGCGCCAGTCGAGTTCGGGAGCCGAGATCGGCGATGGCGAGCACCACCTCCGGCGGCGGGGGCCGGTCGGAGACACGGCGCGGGCGCCGCGAGCCGACGACACCCGAGGTCACGACCACCAGATGGCCTCGTGACCACAACCGCTCGAGCACCTGTGGAGCGATGACCGGCGAGCTGGGCCGACACTCGAGCCACTCGGCTTCGTTGTCGACCAACGCCCGGGTCCAGGGGTTCCATCCGACCTTGGCCCAGCCAAGGCACATCCCGTTGCGATCGATCAGCTGGAGAACGGGTTTACGGTTGGACTTCGGCCGGGCCAGGGTGATGGCAACGTGGAGTTCGTCGAGCGGCCCGCTTCGGGCGAGGGCGTCAGCGATGTCGGTCAGGAGTCCGTCGCCGACCGGCCCGGTGGCCGCAACCAGTCTCCCGTCGAGAACCTTGGACGCAAGACGAGGCGACCGCATGAGCAGTTCGGCGGCCCAGCTCCGAGCTCGCCGGTCGAGTGTGAATCCGTCGTGGTAGCGGCGGACGGCGGTGCGGGCGGCGGCCTCGCACGTGGCCGGAATCAACAGTTCCGCTGCTTCCGACGACGGAGCTGCCCACCAGCGAAAGCCGACTCGAACATCGCCGTTTCCCGCGGCGACGACGGAGGCATACTCGGCCCCCGGCCGCCGTCGGCGGCGGTCGACGAGGAGGCGGGCATCGCCGTCGGGCCACAGAATCGATCCGAGCCAGCCGAGTGGTCCGTCACCTCCCCGGCCGTTCGCCTCAGCGCCCGTCGTCCGCGTCGTCCCCGTGTCAACTCGTTCCAAGCTCGCGCCTTTCTACCGCACCCTGGCGATCCGTACTGAAGACGTCGGCCGAAACGACCTCGGACTGAGATCACTGGGTCGAACGGACTATCGGTTGGATGCGGGCCGGAAGTCAGCGACCGAACGCCACCGGCCCCTCAGCCACCGAACACCACCCGGCCGTCGGCCACCGGGGTACCCTCGGCCCGCAGCAACGCCGCCTGCCGTTCCGGGTCGTGGGGGATGAGCCGACCAGCGGCGTTGACCACCCGCCACCACGGCAACCGATCGATGCGGCGTAGAACGCCGCCGACGGCTCGGGCCGCCCCCGGGTAGCCCGCCTCGGCGGCGACGTCGCCGTAGCTCATCACGTCACCGGCACCGGTGGCGAGCAGGACGGTCACGACGGCCCGTTCGAAGTCGGTCAGGCCGACCGATTCGTCGAGTTCGTC
>JAOUGG010000760.1 GCA_029857855.1 Acidimicrobiia bacterium
ACGGCGACGGTGCGAAGGACTCCAATGGATCCGACCAGGCAATCGGAACACTACACAACGGCAACGGCTGGTGGGGTCGGGCCTACATGGAGAAGATGGTGCAGATACAAATCGACATCCCGGAACTGGATCGGACCGCCGGTTCGGATCTACTCCGGCTCATCACCGCTCATTCGCGGGCTGCTGCGGCTCGCCGCCAAGACGAGGTACGGCAGCGGAGCGGGTTCTCGTGGCCCGCCGCCGTCGCCCGATCGGTTCGGCCTGTCGCCGACTGGGTGCAGGAACGCCGGAAACGAGTGCTCGTCGAACGCCTCCACCGACTGGTCGACAGCAGCCGTGACGGGGGCGCGCTCAACGTCGAAACGTTCGAGGCGAAGGCAAGGGAGAGCGGCATCGGCGCCGACGTGATCGGCCGGGTCATCCAACGCAACACCGAAGAATCCAAGGCCTACCGGGCGGCCGAAGCAGTCGCCTGCGACTACCTGCCCAACAACCCTCGGGCGATCAAGCGTCTTGCCAATCGCCTCCGATTCGAGACCGAGGTCTCCGAGGAGATGGGGCGAATCTTCGGTCCCGACTCATGGGTCGACCCCCGTCTGGTCGGCAAGTGGGCGGTGCTGACGACACGATGGCCGACCTTGGCGGAAGCCCTCCGGGCGGGGCGGCTCGACGGCCCGGAACTCGAACAGCTACCCGACGACCAGCTGGCGGATCGCCTGAAGCAACATGTGCGCCCCGGCGTGGCCGAACACGAGATCGATCACCTCACACGCCTGCTGTCGACCGAGCCACGCTTCGAGGACGCGATCGACCGATTCCTCTACCATCGCCTGGCCCCGATCAACGTCGCCGTCAGCTCGACGGGCGAGCCTCCCCGACCCGAACCGACTCCCCCGTTGTGAACGTGTTGATGGTGGTCGGGGGCGGCAGCGGGCCGGGAATACCGACACCGGTGAAGATCACGTCCCACTCGACCCGGACCTCATAATCGAAGTCGGAGTCGCCGGAAATCGACGACGAATCGAGGAACGTCATCGAACAGGCGCCTGGATTGCCCGGATCGTACGCGGCGATCGAGCCAAGGGCCGGGCAGGTCACGTCGGTGACCTGGTTGCCCGAGCTGTCGATCAGGCGACCGACGTCGTTCAGCTCGAACACCACCTCTCGAGGGGTGGCCGTCGCCGTGACCGTGGCCCCCAACGCGGACGCTTCGGCAACGTAGGTGCGGAGGTCCTCGACCCGGTAGTCGGTCGGCACCTGGGTGTAGAGCCACGGACCGCCGAGGTCCATGGGATGGAAGTACGGATCCGGCTTCGGCACCTTGCGCAGCAGGGCGTCATACGCCCAGTTGCCCAGGTTCGGTCCGGTCACAACCGGTAGCCAGACCAGGTTCGAGCCGCCCGGGCAATCCTGATAGGCGTACCGGTGCTCGACACCCTCATACGTGCCGGTCCAGAAGTGGTGACCTTCGCTGTCGAGTTCGGTGCCGAGATCGTCCGGTATGGGTCCGGCATCAATCATTCTGTTCAACTGGTCATAGACGGACGGCCAGTCGTTGGCCGCGATGTCGTAGGTGCAACCGGAACCGTGCCCGCCCGGGGTGAAGTCGTGGCTTCCAACCTCGCTCATGATGAAACCGGTGCCGTCGCCGTTGCTACCGCTCTGGCCGCCGCCACCGGCCGCCGCCGGGCTCGAAACCGACAGCGCCATGGCGACCGCAGCCGCCGCGATCACAAGGTAACGCTTGGCCCTCACTGTCACCCGCCTCCAATTTGCATGATGTTCGTCAACCTGGTGGTCGGCTCAATACTAGTCCCGACATCTGCCGACATCCATCCGCAAAGGCCCATCAACAGAGGGGATCGATCCCCTCGGTGACGGCACGTCGCTCCAGCAACTCGTTCTCGACGATCCTCCATTCGCCCCCCTCCTCTGCGACGACCCGTCGAAGCAGCAGATCCTCAACGAAGTCGGTCCCCTCGACCATCTCGTACTCGCCCCCGTCGGCCCGTTCGAATCGGGCTCGGTCGTCGCGGTCGCACAGGAGAACCTCGGCCGAGGCGAGATCGGGAGCGACCTCGACCGAGCGGATCTCCACGAATCGATCGGTCGGGAGACCCTCGACGGGCCGGTAGGCGATTCCCTGCTGCTTCCACAGCTCCACGACCCCGACACTCTCCTGGTAGAACTGGCTGGTCGTGCTCTCGGTCTCGGCCAGGGCGGTGGCCGGATCGCAGGTGTCGACGGCGGTCGTGCACTCGATCCAGATCTCCCAGTTCCGCTGGATGACGCGCTCGACCTCGGCCTCGATGGCCGCCACCTCCTCGTCGGCTGAATCCGATGTCGATGCGTCATCGGAACCGTTACTGCCTGTGTCGCCCTCGGCGTCGGTGGTCGAGGCGTCTCCGCCCTCGGCCGGATCGTCGTCGCCACCGAACGACACCGACGCCGAGTCGACCGCCGACTCGTCGGGGCCATCAGCGCCCGAGGAGCACGCCGCCGTAGCAAGACCCCCGAGCAGCACGAAGCCTCCCACCGTCAGCAGCCGCAGCAATCGCAGCATCAGCCCTCGCCCTCGCAACACCGTGTCCGCCATCGCACCCTGTCTCCGCCAGTCGATACCGGG
>JAOUGG010000073.1 GCA_029857855.1 Acidimicrobiia bacterium
CGATGGCGTCGGTCTTGGCGTCGACGTCGGCGCCCGGCCCGGCGATCGCCACCCCGATCGTCGACCAAGCCGGTCTTCACGACCTGCTGGTGAACCGTCGGGAACGCTACTACTCGGCGCCGCCTCCGCCTCGGGTGCAGCATCGCCCCTGGATGTTGTCGTCGATCCTGATCGCCGGCGGCGGGATCCTGGCGGTGATGATCGCCGGCGAACTGGGCAGCGTGCCGTTGGTGGGCACGGTCGCGCTGCTCGCCACCGTGGCCTGCGGAGCGCTGCTGGTGGCGGCCCAGCTGACCGAGGAGGTGCGGCGGGCACGAGACGGTTCGACCGGCCCGCCGGGATCGACAGCTACATCCATCCGGTAATCCCGGCCTGATCCCCCCTGATCGGGGTCGACTCCGGCGGTGTCCGCCCGCCACCGGGGTCGGCCCTTGATCGGGTTCGGCCCAGATCGGCAGTGGTCTCGGTCGGTGACGGTCTCGGTCGGTAACGGCCCCGGTCGGCGGCGGTATCGAACTCCTACCCGGTCTCGGGATCGGCGAAGTTCGGCGCCCGCTTCTCGAAGAACGCCATGACCTGCTCGACTTGGTTGGGCGACCCGATCAGTTGCGCGATCTCGGCCCGCTCCCGGGCGAAGCCGTCGGCCACCGACACCTTCGACGCGTCGTTGAACAACCGCTTCGCGGCCCGGATGGCATGCGGTGATTTGGCCGCGATATCACCGGCCATCTCCAATGCGGCGGTTCGAGGGTCGTCGCTGAGCTTGGTGGCGAGGCCGAGCTCGTGGGCCTCGTCGCCGGAGATCATCCGTCCGGTGAACGTCAGCTCCTTGGCCACGTCGATCCCGACCAGGTTGACGAGCGCCTGGGTGCCGGTCATGTCCGGGATGAGACCCCAGCGGATCTCCAGAACCGACATCGTGGCGTCGGGGGCGACGATCCGGATGTCGGCGCCCAAGGCCAGTTGGATCCCGCCGCCGAGGGCGTGACCGTGGACGGCGGCGATCACGGGGACCGGCAGCGACGTCCACCCGTAGACCGCCTGCTGCCCCTGGTGGGTGATACGGCCGTCCATCGGTTTCGTGATGTCGCGCACCCCGCGGTCGCCACCGTCGCCGTCGTCGGTTCGGTCGCCGCTTCCCATCTGCTGGAAGCTGGCGAAGTCGAGCCCGGCGCAGAACGACTTGCCTTCACCCGAGAGCACAACGCAGCGCAGACTCGGATCGGCGGCCAGTTCGTCGGCGGTGGCGATGAGGGCGGCGAACATTGCCGGGTCGAGGGCGTTCATCTTGTCGGCCCGGTTCAGTCGGACATCGGCCACTCCGCCGTCGCGCTCCACTGTGATCCGGTCGCTCATGACACCCCCCTTGGTCGGTCGTCGGTCGTTCGTCAGCGCCGACTTCTGGCCAGATGTTAGTCCAGGCGCCTCCAAACCGAAACGGCCGAACCGCTGGCCTCGTCGAACACGCTGCGGTCCCAGTCGGCCACCCGGTTCACCAGTTCCAGCCCGGCGATCCGGGCCATCAGATCGAGCTCCGCCGGCCAGACGTAGCGGTGCTCGGACTCCGATCTCGACCAGCTTCCGTTCTCGTGCCGCCGGAAGTGGTGGGACATGAGTCGCTGGCTGACGGTGTCGATGGTGTCGATGTTGAGGTGATCGTCAGTGAGGACGCACGGCACGGCGCCCTGCCCCGGCGGGAGGCGGCGAAGGTCGGGCACGAAGTTCTCGATCACGAAGAAGCCGCCCGGGTGCAGATGGCGGGCGGCGTTGGCGAAGCAGTCGACCTGGGCGTCCTGGGTCAGCAGGTTGCTGATGGTGTTGTAGACGAGGTAGACGAGGTGGAAGCGGCCCGGACCGGGTGGGGGACCGGTGGCGGTCGACATGTCGCCGATGGTCACCGGGATCTCCTCGGGCGTGGCCTTCTCCCGGAGCTTGGCCACCATCGGCTCCGACAGCTCGATGCCTGCCACCCTCACGCCCCGGCTGTGCAGCGGCATCGCCACCCGCCCGGTTCCGATGGCCAGCTCCAACGCCCGCGGGTCGTGTCCCTTGGCGGCGTCCGCCACAAGGGTGGACAGGAAGTCGACGGTCGGTCCGAGTACTGCGTCATCGAACCTGTCGGCGTGATTGCGCTCGTAGTGGCGGGCGTCGTCTTCAGTCCACAGCTGGGATCGCATGATCACAGTGTGGACCGGACGAACTTGTGCGTGCCGGGGATTACGGACCGAACAGATCGAGCACGATCACCTCGATCTCGCCATTGTTGTTGCGGAAGAGGTTGACGGCGTACCACTGGATGCAACTGTCGGCGCCGACCGGTTCGATGTTGACCTGCGACAGGGCGTCCCATTCGGTCGGCCAGTCGAGCGGCGGTCCGGCGCAGTGGGGGATCGACCCGCTACTGAAGCTCACCTGACCGTCGACCAGTGGCTGGAGTATGTCGAATGGTCCGGCGAAGCCTTCGAACTCGTCGACGTCGATCTCCCAGTTGTTGCGGTTGGCCAGCTCGGACCGGGTGAAGGTCTCCTGGTGGCTGAGGCCGAGACCGAGGGTGACCTCGTCGGCCAGGTCGACATCGGTCAGGGCGCCGCCCTGTGCGAACCGGACGAGGGCCTGGGCGACCGCCTGATCGCCGGCGTCCGGTTCGGCAGTTTCGGTCGATGGGCCTTCGGTGATGCTGAACGGCACGGCGGTGCGGCTCGGGGTGTCGACGCCGCCCTCGCCGTCGAGCAACATGGTGTAGGAGCCGGGCTGGAGATCGGCGGCGGTGACGGCGAACCGTCCCCACGCCTCCGTCCAGTCGTTGGTCTGCACGCCGTACTCGGTGCCTCGGAGGGTGCCGAGGGCGGCGCTGCCGCTGTAGAGGGCGGCGACCGGCTTCCCGTCGTCGTCGACGATGGAGACACCGAGGTTGGCTTCGAACGGTCGGGCCAGACCGGTGACGGTCACGGTGCCGGCAGAGACGTTCGGTTCATCGAGCAAGGCCACGAACCGACCCTTCTGGGGGGCGTCGCCGGCGACCTCCATGTCGATGACGAGGATGCCGCTGCCGGCCAGCGGGGTGATGCCCACTCTGCCGACCGGGACCGGCGTGACCAGGTCGACGGTGCCGTCATTGCTTCGGGCGATATAGACGCCGTCGTCGGTCTCGGTGGCGTTGGGCCAGACCGAGGCGATGTTGTCACCGAGTTCGAGGCTGACACCGCTGCCGCCGCTCGAGGTGACGAAGGCGTCGGGCAGGGCCGTCGCCGGACCGGTCCCGGCCGGGATCTCCTCCCACATGAACGGCGTGGACCCGGCGCCCAGGGTCACGACCACCCGCAGGCAGTCGTCTCTGAGGCGGCGGCTTTCCAGAGCATAGACATAGCCGCTGGACGACAGTCCGCCGACGGTTCCACTCTCCTCGGGGAGGAAAGCGCACGCCGGGACCTCGTCGGTGCCGACGGCGATACCGTCTTCGAGCGGCAGGATGAAGGCGGCGTTGACCCACCCAATCGGTTGGCCGCCGTGCAACGGTTCGCCCAGGTTGACCTGGACCGGGTCGATCAGCTGGACCGAGAACCAGGTGGCGCCTTCGTCGGCGGTCGCAGACTCACCCGTCAAGACGATGCCCCGATACGTCGGCGGCAGTTTGGCCAGCAACTCGGCGCCGGCGTCGGGCGCCCATCGCACGTTGAGGAACGGGTCGCCGGTGTCGGCCGCGACCTTGGCGGTATCGACCCGGTACCGGGCACCGGCTTCGCCGATCGCCGGCGTAGCGCCGTCGTCGGTGTCCGTGGTGGTGTCGATGCTGTCCGAGGTGCCGTCGCCGGTCGTGATGGCCCCGTCCGAATCGTCGGTGTCGCCGGTCGTGCCGTCGTCGGCCAGGTCACCGTCGGTTGCGATATCGGCTGAGCCTGAGTCGTCGCCAGGCAGCAGCTGCCAGGCGCCGAACACGGCGATGACGGCCAGGACGGCGAACGCCAGCGCCGGGATGAGGCGCCTTTCGCCGCCCCCGAACGGGTTGGCGGAGTTGGCGGCACGTCGCCCGCGGCGACCGCCGGCGGCGGCCCGGACGTGGGGGCCGTTGTCGACCGGCACGGTCCCGGCTCGGCGGCTGAGGTCGCGGAAGGCGTCGGTGATGTGGGCTTCGGTCATCGGGTTGGTGGGGGTTGGGTCGTCGTTCATGGGGGTGTTCAGGCTCATGCGGACGCTCCTTCCAGGAGCGAGGCCAGTGCGTTGCGGCCTCGGTGAAGGTGAACTCGGGCGGTGGATTCGGAGCAGTCGAGGATCTCGGCGATGTCGGCCACCGACCGGTCTTCGAGGTAGTGCAGCGCCACAGCGGCTCGTTGCTGGCCGGGGAGCTTGGCCACCGCCGACCACACGTCGTCGAACCGAGGGGGATGGGGTTCGACGACGTGGGCCGTGGGGCGGACCCAGCTGCGGAGGCGGAGCTTGGCCTTGAGTTCGGTTACGGCCCGCTTGCGGTTGGTGAGCGCCAGGTTGATGGTGACCCGGCGGACCCAGGCACCCGGTTTGTCGTAGGCCCCCACTTCGTCCCAGCGGTTGTAGGCCCGCAGCAACGCTTCCTGTGCCAGGTCCTCGGCGGCGATCGTGTTACCGGTGATGGCCGCCGCCAGCGCGACCATGGCGGGCAGTTCCCGCCGATAGAAGGTATCGAAGTCGGCGCTCAGCGGATCGCGGACCGGGGCTTCGGTCATGGTGTCGATTCTCGCATACACACCACCCACACCACCGGCGTCCCGTCGTACGTTTACCCGATGTGACGGGAGTCACTTGGCCGAAGTGGGTAGGGGCGTCGTCAAGGCGTGTACTCGCCCGCTACGGCGAGCGAAACTTGTCGAGATTCCGCTGTGCTTGCTGAGAGTGGTGGTGATTGGGTCCGTAGGCTGCCGTGAAGATGGCCAACGCCCGCTTGGTCGACTCGATGGCTTCGCCGATTCGCCTATGTTGTTGTTGGATGTTGCCGAGGCTGGTGAGGGTGATGGCGACTTGGGGGTGGTTGGGTCCGTAGGCGGCTTCAAAGATCGTGAGGGCTCGGGTTTGGGTGGTTTCGGCTTCGCTCAGATCGGCTCGCATCTGTTGGCTGATGCCGCGGCGACCCAGCGTCACCGCTGCCCGCCCGGGGTTGTGATCGACCAAATGCTCGGCCGCGGCGGCCAGGTGGGCGTCGAGTAGCCGGCTAGCGCTGTCGCCACCACCCGGCGGTGACTACCCTGGGCTCCACCACTCATCGGGTCTGGAGGGTCCATGGCAGAACTGGTTCGAGTCACCGACGGCGGCGGCGAACTGCTCTTCGAGAGCAGCGTGCCCGCAGATCCGCCGAGAGGGAAGGGCGACGCCGACGACGTCAGCATCAGCAGCTGGTTCCACGACCGGATCTTCGGCACCGCCGGGGGCCCCGGCGACCCGGCCCAAGCGGCCGACATCACCTCCACGATCATCAGGGTGCGGGAATCGGTGGCCAAAGGCTTCGACGGCATGGCCACCGACAAATCGAATGGCGGCGTCCTGGCCTCCACCGAGGTGACCTTCGGCATCAAGGTGTCAGCCGAGGGCAACACGTTTGTGGCCAAGTCCACGGCCGAGGCCAACCTGGAGGTCAAGTTCGTCTGGGACTTCAGCTGAGATGGAGTTCCGTCGTTCGGTGGCCGCCGTCGTCGACACCACCGGAGTTATACGAGGCACCGCCTGGCTGGCCACTGCTCAGTCGTTTGTGACCTGCGCCCACGTGGTCGACGACTGCGACGGGGGTATCGGCCACCTTCGTCTGGTCGACACCGAAGCCGAGATCGTGCCGACGGCCGACGGGATCGAACGTCGCGAAGACGTCGACGTGGCCATCGTGCGGATCGCGGGCCCCGTCGATGCCCAGCCGCTGCCCATCGCCGAAACGGTCCGGCCCGGAGAATCCGTCGGCTCCTACGGCTTCGACCGGGACTACGCCGCCCGCAGCTTCCCCGAAGGTCACCCCATGGGCCTCGGCACCTTCGTCGACGAAACCACCAAAGTCAACCGCTACCAGAGGGAACAGACCGTGCTGTTCTGCGACGGGCCCAATGTCAATGAAGGGCTGTCGGGTGGGCCACTGTGGTCGATCGACAATGAGGCGGTGGTCGGCGTCGTCACCAGCTCGAACAAGAACGACCAGGTGTGGGCTGTGCCCATCACCGATCTGCAGGCCGAATGGCCGGCCGAACCGGTGACGGTCAAGACCGCCGGCCACCCGAACGCGCTCGTGACCGAAACCGCTCGGCTTACGCCGGTCGGCCTGCCCGACCGCAAGGACGAAGCGGTGCCCGGCGCCGGTGTTCGGCTCTACGGCCGGTCCGACCTGATGGCTGATCTGGCAGCCCGCCTCGACGGCGGCGACGACGACGAGGTCGACCTCGTCGCCCTCCACGGCATGGGCGGCATCGGCAAATCGGCGGTCGCGCTCGAATACTGCCACCAGCACCACGGTGACTACGCCCTGGTGTGGTGGGTCGAAGCCGAATCCCCTGAGAAGATCCAGGGCTCCTACCGGCTGCTGGCCGACGAGGTCGGCATCGCCTACCAGACCGACGCCGATATACGCCCCCTCGTCAACCGCTATCTCGCCGCCCTTCCCAACTGGCTGGCCGTGTTCGACAACGCCGAGGACGACGAAGTGGTGCGTAGTCTGCGACCCGAACCCGGCAACGGCAAACTGCTCGTCACCAGCCGCCATCCCGACCGGTGGGCCAGGCCACTGGCCGTCGACGTGTTGACCGCCGACGAGTCGGTCGAATGGTTGCTCTCGGCCTCGACCGCCGCCGGCCATCCCGTCGACGACGCCGCCTTGGCCGCCGCCACCACCCTGGCCGACCGCCTCGACGGCCTAGCCCTGGCTCTGACCATGGCCTCCGCATACGTGATCGAAACCCGGGAATCGTTGGCGGGGTACTTGGAGCTGTTCGACAACGACGACGAGGGCCGGCTGGTCCTGGACGACCCCGGCTCCCGGCCCCCCGACTACAACGAAACTGTGTGGACGGCATGGGCGCTATCGATCGAGAGGCTCACCGCCGACAACCCGCTGGCCACCGAACTGCTCGACTACATGAGCTTCTACGCCCCCCGGGACATTCCGCTGCGTATCTTCACCGAGGGTATGGACGTGGATCGCGCGGACTTCAACCAGGCCATCCGCGATCTGCGCCAATACTCGCTCATCACCGTAGAGGGCCGCTACGCCTCGGTCCACCGCCTCGTCCAGTCGGTCACCCGCTCAGCACTCGGGGCCATCGACGCCGCCGCCGCCGGCTGAGGGCACCTCGGCTGCGTTGGTTCGGAGACTCCCAAGGAAGGCTTGAGCCTGAGCGGTGTCGGGGTGACCGGGTCCGAATGTGGCGGTGAAAACCGCCAGCGTCCGCTCGATCGAATCGATGGCCGCATCGATCTGGCCTTGTTCGGCCTGAATGAGACCCAGCATGCCGAGCACGGCGGCGGTGTCGGGATGGTTCGGTCCGTAGGTCGCCTCGTAGATAGCCAGCGCTCTGGATTCTGTGATCCGGGCTTCTCGCAGTCGCCCCTGGTAGAGCTGGACTTCGGCCAGATCGTGGAGCGTCATGGCGACGTCGGGGTGATCCGATTCGTAGGTGTTCTCGAAGATGGTGAGGGCTCTGGTTTGGGTCGCTTCGGCCTCGTCGAGCCGTCCTTGCTGGAGTTGAACAAGGCCGAGGTGGGTGAGGGTTGCGGCCACAGCGGGGTGGTCGGGTCCGTAGGTGTTTTCGAAGATGGTGAGGGCTCTGGTTTGGGTGGCTTCGGCTTCGTGGAGCCGGCCTTGTTGCTGCAGAATGTGACCGAGGTTGGCGAGTGCCTCGCCCACCTGCGGGTGGTTGGGTTCGTAGGTGTTTTCGAAGATGGTGAGAGCCCGGGTTTGATTCGACTCGGCTTCGTCGGAGCGCCCAAACCGTCGTTGGATGATGGCGAGGTTTGTGAGGTCGGCGGCGACCTCGGCGTGGTCAGGACCGTAGGCGGTCGAGCTGATCTCGAGGGCCCGCCTGTGGGTGGCCTCCGCCCTGGACAGCTCGGCCCGGTGATCCTGGCTCAAGCCGCACCGTCGCAACATGAACAACGCCCGGCGGGGGTCGACCTCGACGAGATGCTCCGCCGCGGCGGCGACGTGGGCGTCGAGTAGCCGGTAGACGTCGAAGCCGCCTGGGTCTTCGGGATCGTCGGGGGTGGCAGCGTCGAGCAGATGGACGGCGGCCCGCTGACGAGTCTGATAGCCATCAGGCATCAACCCAACCTACTTCGATCTGCCGCAACATTCGAGTGCCAAACTCCGAGGTACCTCCCGTTGCCTGGCCGCAGCTTGGCCGCGGCCTGTCTGCTACCGCGTTGTGCCTCGGATGGCGAGTGAGTGGCTGATCGTCGACGGTGCCTCGATCGCTGATTCACGCCGACTTGACCACAGCGACGTCCCAGCCGATTTCGACGAGGTGTTCCGAACAAATGTTTGACAACCGGCGAGCCCTTCAGTAGGCTGAAACTCAGTCGGTCGGGGTCCGGCTCTCGCACCATCGGTGCCTTCACTGTCACGTTGTTGATGTTGGATTTTCATGGCGGACTCCTGTCGCGTGCCTCCAGCGCACGCCACTTCACCAGACGGCGCAATGCAACTGCTCGACGCCCTGCGGTCTTCACTGTCCACGGTTGATGTGGATGCCTGCGAGCCCGGCGATCTCGACAGGCTGATGCGATCCGTTCGGGGCGCTCAACAGGCGCTCGATCGGATGGTCATGCAGATAGGTGTCGCCGCCGCCCGGCTGGCCGATGCCGGTAGTGGGCGCGGCGCCCATGGCGTACTGCTGGCCGACGGCCGCTCGGTCCACGGCCGCAACGCT
>JAOUGG010000761.1 GCA_029857855.1 Acidimicrobiia bacterium
GGGTGGATCTGGCTCGCCCCGCCGACCATCTCCCCCACCCACCCGAAGGCGGCGAAGACCGCTCTCGGCTGCGAACGTCTCGTGACCACCGAGGAAGTGGTCGACGGCCCCGCCGCGGTGGCGGCGGCCCGATCCCTGGGGATGACTGTCGTGGCGCTGGAACTGACCGCCGCCGCCCGCCCGCTGTGGGAGCTGCCGCTCACCGGCGACGTCTGCTTGGTGGCAGGGCACGAGGAGCGAGGAGTACACCGCTCGGTCCTGGCCGAGGTCGACCACGTCGGCTTCCTCCCGCAACGGGGCAAGGTCGGCTCTCTGAACGTGGCCCACAGCGTCACCGCCGGCCTCTACGAAGTGACCCGGCAGGGGTGGTCGAGCGGCGGCGAGTGAGCACCGCAGGCCTGTCGGCGGAAACGTATCCGGTCAGACGCGGGGAGGGTCGACGGCGATTCGAAGCCGCTGTTTGGGGCGGGGAACCGCCTCCAGGAGTTCGGCCAACAGCTCCCACGGGTCGTCGTCGCCGGTGGCGGGGTTCGAAATCAGATACCGATCGTCGCGGCGGGGGCCGAGCAGCCGAACCGTCGACCACCGGCCCGGATCGGCGTCGACAACGGCGGTGAGGCCCGCCGCGTACGCCGAGGCACCCGCCCCGCTGATCTCGGCCAGTGCCCCGAACGGCGGGAACCCCAGCTCGCCCCGTTGGGCGGCCTCGGCCTGGACGAAGCGCCCGGGATCGCCGGCCACGACAGCCTTGACGACCCGGTGATCCGGCACCCGGGTCTGGATGACGAGTCGTCCGTCGGCCTGCCTTCCCCCGACCAGGCGGGCGGCCAGCGCGGTCAGCGCCAGCGCCTGCTCTCCGGCCCGGTACCGGGGAGCGAGCAGCTCCTGATCGAAGTCGAGAAACGCCACGACGTCAGACCGGTCGACGGCGTGCAGCGCCGCCTCGGTTCCGAGAATGACATCGGCGGTCGAGTCGGGGCCCTCGCCGGCAGCGCCTGTGAGTTCGGCGACCGGACGCCCGAGCAGCCGGGACAGCTGCTCGGCTGCTCGACCGACGCCGAGCTGCAACCGTTTCAGTGCCGTCCCGGCACACGACGCACAGACGAGAGGGCGGCGTTCGCCGGTCAACGGCGCCACGAGGCCTCCCTCATCCTCGATCATCACGTGCCGGCCGTCCTCGGTTCGCACCAGCTCGCCACAGGATCGGCAGGCCAACAGCCTGGCCCGGCCCGTTCGGTTGAGCACCAACACCGCGGTCTCGGCCGACCTGAGCATCTCGACCAGGCGGGAGCTGAACAGGTTGGAGAACCCCAGCTCGTCACGACGGCGGTCGATCACCTCGGTGACCGGCCAACCGTGCCGCTGGACTGAGCGAGGAGCCCGAACCAGACGATCGGCGACATGACGGGCGGCGAGGGAGGGTATGGCGCTCACCAGCAGACAGCGGGCGCCCGCTCGTCGAGCTCGCTCGACCGCCACATCCCGGGCGTTCCAGGTCGGAACCCGCTCCTCCTGCAGCGACTCGTCGTGCTCGTCGAGCACGACCACCGATCGAAGATCGGCCACCGGCGCCCAGACCGCGGAGCGGGCGCCGATCACCACGCCCCCTGTGAATCCGCCGCTCCATTGATTGGGCTGCAGATGGACCCTGACCCCGCGGCGGCGCAGATGCCCGGCCAGCCGGCCGGCCCGACGAACATCCGGCACGACGACCAGACAGTCGCCGAGGGCCTGCAGCGCCTCGAGCATCGGGGTCACGTCGGCACCGGGTCCGACCTCCAGACAGGTGGTTCGCGCCGCCGCCTCGGCACTGACGGCCGCGGCCACGAGCCAGTCACCGTCGTCGATGACCCCGACGCCGGTGGAGCCGTCGGGCGGATCGGCCGGCTTCGAAGGCGCCCGCGAGCTGGGGCGGGCCCCGATCATACGAGGCGGCGAGGCGGCTCGGAGGACGGGCGCCAGCCGACCGTGCCATCGTCGGGCGGCCCACCGAGCCAGCTCCATGACGTCAGGCGGCGGACCGACCGATGAGACCTTGGTGATCGCCACCAGATCGTTGACGTCGACGTCGGTCGGGGTGACGTCGACCTCGGTGACCCAACCCGCCACCCGTCGCCGATTCAGATCGAATCGGACCAACGAACCGACGGCAACCTGATCGGCCCAGCGGGCCGGGCATCGGTAGTCGAACTGCCGCTCGAGACCGGACACGTCGGGGAGCACCCGGATGATCCGGTCCCCCGGCTCGGGCGCGCGACGATCAACAACAGCGCCGGTCGGCGCCGGCGACGGCGGCGCGATCTCGAACTGACCGGGATCGAAGAGCCGTTCGGAGCCGGTGCTCATCGAATGTGAACTCGGGCAACGCCGCCGTGGTCCCGGTGGCCGGTGGGGACCCCGAGCCCGTCGACGACGGAAACCCTACAGCCCCAGAGCCGACCGAAGATCGTCGGCCCTGTCGGTCCGCTCCCAGGTGAAGGAGTCGCCGGCTTCACGGCCGAAGTGGCCGTAGGCGGCGGTTTGGCTGTAGATCGGCCGCCGTAACTCCAGAGCATCGAGGATGGCCCCCGGTCGAAGGTCGAACACCTCCCGGACGGCGTCGGAGATCTTGAGGG
>JAOUGG010000762.1 GCA_029857855.1 Acidimicrobiia bacterium
CATCAGGATCCGCTGGAGGCATCCGGGACCGACGTCTACCTCTTCACCGGTTGTGTCATGGACGCGTGGCAACGGGATGTGCACCGGGCCGGGCAGCGGGTGGTCGAGGCGGCCGGGTTCGGGGTCACCCCAACCAACGAGCTCGCCCCGTGCTGCGGTGCGCTGCACACCCACGCCGGGCTCGCCTCCGATGCCCGTGCCCTGGCCCAACGTACGATCGACGCGCTCGGCACCGAACGTCCGATCCTGGTCGACTCTGCCGGTTGCGGGGCGGCCATGAAAGACTACGGCCATCTTCTGGGCACCGCCGAGGCCCAGATGTTCGCCGCCAAGGTGTTCGACATCAGCGAATGGCTGGCCCAACACATCGACCGGCTGCCTACCGTGGAACCTCTCGACCTCACCGTGGCCGTCCAGGATCCGTGCCATCTCCGCCATGTGCAGCGGGTCCACGAAGCGACCCGAGTGGTGCTCGCACCTTTCGTTCGCACACTCGTCGAACTCGACGACGAGGGCCTCTGTTGCGGTGCCGGCGGTGCCTACTCGGTCACCGAATCGGAACTGGCCGGCCTTATCCGAGACCGCAAGGTCCAGGCTATCGATCGGGCGAACCCCGACGTCGTGGCTTCGGCCAATCCCGGCTGCTCGATGCATCTGGCGGCCGCAGGCGTGCCGACCACACACCCGATGGAACTGGTGGCGGAGGCGTTAGCCCAGGCCTGACGGCAACGGGCTGCCCGAGAACTCGTGGGCATTGCGGATCAGTGTCGTCAGACGTTCCAGATCGTCGAGATCGACCACCGGCAACAGCTCCCGACTCAGCTCCCTCGTGTCGTCGATCCGGAACGAGCGGACCACGACCTCGGGAGGTTCCGAGGTCAGCGAGGCCGTGAACGACACCACCGGGGCCTGGCCGACCGTGAGGTGTGACGGTCCGTGGCGGGCGGTGTTGATTCTGAGTGCGATTCGCTCGTCGAGCCGACGGTCGACCGGACCGGCCGAGCCCAGGAGCAGGTGCACACCGAGCTGCTGACCCCGTTCGGCGAGACTGAGAAGCTCGGCCGCCGGATCGAGCGTGACGACCGCTTCGTCGTGACGGCCTCCCAGCGCGTCGACACGATCGATGCAGACAATCAGATACGGGAAGGCGTTCGACCTGCCCTGGCGTTCCAGATCCTCGATCGAATTGCAGTCGAGGGTCGTCAGCAACGCCTCGCGCCGGTCGAGTTCGGCCGAGAGCATCGCCAACGCCGGTTTGATCTCGAGGACGGAGGTGTCGGACAGGTTGCCGATGGTGTGCGGCAGCTCTCGACAGTGGCGGAACACGGTCCCGCCGGTCGAGTCGATGAGATAGAAGTTCAACCGCTCCGGGCTGTACCGGGACGCCAGCGCCGCCAGCCAGGCCGGAAGAAAGCCCTCGAGTTCACCCGAAATCAACGCGTGCGGACCGAGCTCGCGAATGTCGACGTTCACCGGGCCGGCCTTGTTGCGGCCGATCCTGGCCACCAGACGACCGGGAGGCTGTTCGCCGTCCCATTGTTCGAGCACGATCGCCGGATCGGCCCCTTTGACCAGGCCGTCGAGGCCCGACTCCTCGATCGACGGACTGGCCTCGGTCCAGAACATCGACGGTGTGGCCGTTCGAACCTCGGCCGACGCAGCCGCCGAGAACGGCTCGAGGCAGGTGAGGCGACGGGCCAGTTCGCCGACCTCGTCGGCCGCGTAGAGCTCGTAGTCGATGCCGAGGACGGCGGGCCGGTTGGCCGGATCGTTGCGATCCACCACCAACTCCATCGATGCACACTCCCGGTCGACGATCACCACCGCGCCCCTCCGACCGAAGGGCAGTTCGAGCTGATGAGACGGGTCGCACTGTCCGACGACAAGAGCCGTCACACTCGACCGGACATCGCCGCCGACGAGCGATTCGATCATCGCCTGCACGGCGTTTGGCACCTGGGCTTCACCGTCGATCAGCAGCACCGCCGACATGGAACCGTCGAACGAGCCCGAGCCGCCACGGCCGACGCGGGTGGCGCCGCCGTTCACCGACGCCGACAAGCGCTCGACAAGCGCCTGGTACTGGCTGGGGTCGGCCGTGAGCTGGGCGAACGATCCATCGTCGTTGAACCCATCACAATGGGGCAGCCACTTGAGCCAGTCCCAGTGCCCCACCCGACCCGGGCTGATCAACGACCAGAGACGAAGGCGGTTCGGCTGGTGCTGCAACGCCAGCTGGACGAGCAGCGAGTGGGCCAGTTCACGGCTCTCCCGTTCGTGGCCGGCAACGAGTACCGAACTCGACGACGAGAAGTCGACGGTGACGGGCACACCGTCGACCATGCGGTAGCGGGCGATGACCTCGGCCGCTCGTTCCTGGAGTTCAGGATCACCACCTTCGGGAATCGTGCAGGCGATCCGACTGGGGAGGGAGGCCAGACCGATACGGGTGATCAGCGGATCGGTGTTGGCCCGCTGCCAGACCGAATGGACGTCGTCGTTCATCGACTCGACCAGCTGACCGATCGACGGCGCCTCGGCCAGGCGGGTCGTCCACTCGGCATCGAGTTCCTTCACCAACGTGGCCGCGGTCGACTGCAGCGAGCGATCG